>CAYSTP010000063.1:0-11586 GCA_964434085.1 uncultured Pirellulales bacterium | reverse complement strand
GACCGCTGCGGCGTCAAGGTGACGCACAGCAGGGTGCGGCGCAAGAGGATGGGGCATATAAACCTTGCCGCGCCGGTGGTGCATATATGGTTCTTCAAGTCGATACCGAATCATCTTGGTACACTGCTGGATATGAAGACGACGGACCTGGAAAAGATAATCTACTTCCAGGATTACGTGGTGACTGACGCTGGGCAGAGCCCTCTGAATGTCGGCCAGTTATTTACTGAAGAGGAGTTTCGTGAGGCGACGAACAAGTATGGGGTGAGCTTCAAGGCGTTGATGGGGGCCGAGGCTATTAAGGCCCTGCTGGCCAATCTGGATATGGAGAAGCTCGGCGGCGAGCTGAAAGAGGGAATCGCCAAGACGAACAGTCAGCAGAAGATTAGGGACCTGACCAAGCGGCTCAAGGCCGTCAACGCTATCAGGAGTAGCACGAACAAGGCGGACTGGGTGGTGCTGGATGTGTGCCCTGTGATACCGCCGGATTTGCGGCCGCTGGTACTATTGGAGAGCGGCAACTTTGCGACAAGCGACTTGAATGATTTGTACCGCCGAATCATCAACCGCAACAGCCGTCTGAAAAAACTGATAGACCTGAACGCGCCGGAGGTGATTATCCGCAACGAGAAGCGTATGCTTCAGCAGGCGGTTGATTCACTTCTGGACAACGGCAGATGTCGTCGTCCGGTTCTCGGCAGTAATAACCGTCCGCTGAAGAGTCTGACGGATATGATTAAGGGCAAGCAGGGGCGGTTCCGCGAGAATCTGCTCGGCAAGCGCGTGGATTACTCGGCTCGTTCGGTGATTGTGGTTGGACCGAACCTCAAGCTTTATCAGTGCGGTCTTCCCAAGCGTATCGCGTTGGAGCTTTATCAGCCGTTTTTAATCAGGAAGTTCAAACAGCACGGTCTTGCCGACACCATCAAGAGCGCCAAGCGGATGATTGAGCGTCGTGACGAGCAGGTCTGGGATATCCTCGAAGAGGTGATACATCAGCATCCGGTATTGTTGAACCGGGCTCCGACACTTCACCGGATGGGTATTCAGGCGTTTGAGCCTGTTCTGGTCGAAGGTAATGCGATTATGCTTCATCCGCTGGTGTGCCGCGGTTTCAACGCGGACTTCGACGGCGACCAGATGGCGGTTCATCTGCCGCTGAGTATCGAGGCGCAGGCGGAGGCTCATACCCTGATGATGAGCACGAACAATATTTTCTCTCCTGCGAACGGCTCGCCGATGTTGGGGCCCAGCCAGGATATGGTTATGGGCAACTACTACCTGACGGTGATGAGCGACAAGCAGAAGGGAGATGGGATGATATTCAAGGACCCGTTCGAGGCGATTATGGCGTACGAAACGGGCAAGATAGCTCTTCATGCCTGCATCAAGGTCCGGCTGCAAAAAAAGGCGGTGATTGGGGAGGATTTGAAGCTGAAGCCGGAATCGGAGAGGCCTGAAGTTGTAGAGACAACGGTCGGCAGATGCATATTTAATGATATGCTGCCGAAAGAGATGCCGTTCTATAATGTGGCGATGTCGCAGAAACGTCTTGGGGACGTTATCAGCGGGTGCTTCAAGTATGCCGAGAGCGCCGAGACGGTTGACCTTCTGGACCGGATAAAGGATTTGGGGTTCAGGCATGCGACGTTGGCGGGTCTGAGCTTCGGAATGACGGATTTGAAGATTCCGGCCAAGAAGCAGGAGATTATCGACGAGACGGAAAAGCGGGTTAATAAAATCAACAAGAACTACGTCGCGGGCATTCTTACCGAAGGTGAGAGATACAACCAGGTGATTGACGCATGGACACATGCGAGGGTTGCGGTAACCAATGAGATGATGCGTGGTTTGCGGGAAGACAGGACACCGGACGGCAGGCCGTATCTTAACCCGATATTCCTGATGACCGGCAGCGGCGCGCGAGGCAGCGTGGACCAGATACAGCAGCTTGCGGGTATGCGGGCATTGATGGCCAAGCCGAGCGGTGAGATTATCGAGACGCCGATTAAGGCGAACTTTCGTGAGGGGCTTAACGTTCTGGAGTACTTCAGCTCGACGCACGGTGCGCGAAAAGGCCTGGCCGATACCGCCCTTAAGACAGCCAACTCCGGTTATCTTACAAGGAAGCTCATTGACGTCGGTCAGAATGTGATTGTTTCGGAGTACGACTGCGGGACGCTGCAGGGCGTTACCAAGAGCACGGTAAGCCACGGCGAGCAGGTCGATGTGCCCCTCAGTCAGCTTGTTGTGGGCCGGACGGCGCGCGACAATATCCGCAATCCCATCACGGGTGAGATGATAGCGAAGGAGAATGAGGTAATAACTCGTGAGGCGGCGGAGGCTATCGAGGCTATGGGGCTTGACGCGATTCGTGTCCGCAGTCCGCTTACATGTGACAGTCCATACGGGATATGCGCCAAGTGCTACGGCTGGGACCTGAGCATGGGTCAGTTGGTCGAAGAAGGCCTGGCGGTGGGTATTATAGCGGCACAATCGATAGGCGAGCCGGGCACCCAGTTGACGCTTCGTACGTTTCATACCGGTGGTGTGGCTTCGCGTGCGATTCTCGAGCGCGAGCAGCAGGCCACGCAGGCCGGAACGGTGCAGTATCGCGACGTGAACGCCGTCGAATGTGAGGACGACAAGGGTGAGAAGCGCGTAGTGGCTTTGAAGCGTAACGGTGAGGTGGCGCTTGTTGACGATAAGAGCCGTGAGCTGGACAAGTTCAAGGTCCCTTACGGCGCCGTGATGGTTGTGAAGGACAACGCCAAGGTCAAGGCGGGGCAAACGCTGTTCGGATGGGACCCGCATCGTACACCTATTCTGGCTGAGGTCGGCGGGAATATCCGGTTTGTGGATATCGTTGAAAGCGAGACGGTCAAGGTCGAGGAAGAGCGCAAAGGTCAGTTGGGCAGGCCTGTTGTTATAGAACATAAGGGTGACAAGCACCCGCAGATAATCATCGAGGATACGGCAGGTAAGATTCTCGACGTTCACTACCTGCCGGCCGGTGCGCATATCGAGGTTGCGGAAGGCCAGGCGGTTCGAGCGGGGCAGCTGCTTGCACATCAGCCTCGCGCCAGCGGCGGCACGCAGGATATCACCGGCGGCCTTCCTCGTGTGACGGAGGTCTTCGAGGCCCGCAAGCCGAAAGACCCGGCGGCGATGGCTGAAATCAGCGGAAAAATAGAGCTCAAGAGCGATAAGCGTAAAGGCAAGATGACGATTATCGTCCGCAGCGAGAGCGGTATGGAGAAGGAGCACCACGTTCCTCGCGACCGTCACCTGAACGTTCATGCGGGCGACGTGGTCGAGGCGGGTGACCCGTTGACGGATGGGCCTCTTGTTCCGCATGACATTCTTCGTATCAAGGGTGAGGAGGCGCTTCAGCGGTACCTGATAGCAGAGATTCAGAATGTCTATCGTTCTCAAAATGTGAATATCAACGACAAGCATATCGAGATAGTCGCCTCGCAGATGATGCGTAAGATTGAGATTGAATCGGTGGGCGACAGCGGCTTTTTGCCCGGCGAAGTGGTTGACAAGTACGTGTTCCGCGCCGAAAACGAGCGACTGGCCAGCAGCATAAGGATTACGAGCGTCGGCGACGCGACAGATTTGACCGAAGGCCAGGTTATAGGCAAGGATGAGCTGGCTTCGATGAACGAAAAAGTTGAGATAATAGGCGGCGAGCCGGCGAAAGGCCGAAAGCCGCGTCCCGCGACGGCCAAGACGCTGCTGCTGGGTATAACCAAGGCATCATTGCAGTCGGACAGCTTTATCGCGGCGGCCAGTTTCCAGGAGACAACCAAGGTCTTGACCGAGGCGTCGTTGGCTGGTAGAGTAGATAGGTTGCGCGGTTTGAAGGAAAATGTGATACTTGGACACCTGATACCGGCGGGGACGGCGTTTAAGCCGTACCTTGAGATGAAGGTCAAGCATCTTGTGGAAGCACCGCTGCCCAAGGAGCTGAGAGAGCCGGAAGTCGAAGAGGCAAAAGAGGCTGAAGCCAGGGCGGACCAGGCAATCAAGGAAGCCCTTGGAATTGAATGATTAGATAAAGTTAAAGAGACGTTAGTTACAACGGGATATTATTATGCCGACAGTTAATCAGTTAGTTCGCAGCGCGAGAAAGAGGACAAAGGGCAGAAAGCGTGTGTCGGATATCAGCGGCTCACCGCAGAAGAGAGGCGTCTGCCTGATTGTAAGGACGCAGACTCCGAAAAAGCCTAACTCTGCGCTTCGCAAGATTGCCAGGGTCAGGCTGACCGACGGCAAAGAGGTGACGGCTTATATACCCGGCATCGACCATAACCTGCAGGAGCACAGTACGGTGATTATTCGCGGCGGCAGGGTCAGAGACTTGCCGGGCGTGCGATACCATATTGTTCGCGGCGTGCTCGATTGCGCGGGAGTGGGCGGTCGTAAACAGGGCAGAAGCAAGTACGGAGCGAAGAAGGCAAAGTAGGAGATTGGTTTTGGCTGTCAAGGCCGCGAAGCAGGACGGTAATTGGTTGATTTGTGATTGGCAGACGGTCGGACGGCCGGCGTGAAGCAGTGCCGGTCAATTGGACCGAGGAGAAGATATGGCAAAGAAGTTCACGGTGTCGAATGAGCAATTACAGCCGGACCCGAAGTACGGCAACAGGCTGGTTTCGCGTTTTGTCAATTGCCTGATGCTGGAGGGGAAAAAGAGCGTTGCCCAACGGGTCTTCTACGACGCCATGGATATTATAGAAAGCAGGGTCAAGGACGCCAAACCGGTTGATGTGTTCGAAAAAGCAATCAACAACGTCAAGCCGATGATTGAGGTCCGCAGCAAACGAGTGGGCGGTTCGAGCTATCAAGTGCCAATGCAGGTGAGCGCCAAGAGGCAGCAGTCGCTTGCGTTTAGGTGGATTCTTCAGTCGGCCAGGGGCAAGAAAGGTAAACCCATGTGTGAACGGCTGGCGACCGAACTGGTAGATGCGTATAACGGGCAGGGCGGCGCGATGACGACTCGCGAGAACGTGCATAGAATGGCGGAGGCGAATAAGGCGTTTGCCCACTTTGCGTGGTAAAAACGATAGAAAATTACGGCGGATAGGAAAAAATCCTCACTATCCGCTTTTTTTGTATCTACTTGACCCGCCTTCGTCCCTAAGGGACTACGGCGGGCAGGTGCTCGATACTCGATGCTTCTAATGTAGTTTGCGACAATTATGGCTGATGACCTTCAAAAACTTCGCAATATCGGGATAATGGCTCACATCGACGCCGGCAAGACGACGGTGACCGAGCGGATTTTGTACTATGCGGGCAAAATTTATAAGATGGGGGAGGTCCACAATGGAACGGCGGTTATGGACTATATGGAGGAGGAGCAGAAGCGGGGGATTACCATAACCTCGGCGGCGACGAAGTGCCCGTGGAAGGACTTCGAGATAAATCTCATCGATACGCCGGGGCATATCGACTTTACGGCGGAGGTGGAGCGTTCGCTGCGTGTTCTGGATGGGGCGGTGGCGGTGTTCGACGGCAGTGAGGGTGTGCAGGCGCAGAGTGAGACGGTGTGGCACCAGGGCAAAAAGTACGGCCTGCCGTGCCTGTGCTTCGTGAACAAGATGGACAAAATCGGCGCGGATTTCCAGATGAGCGTCGAGAGCATTCGCGACAAGCTCGTTGCCAATCCAATTGTCCTGCAGCTTCCTATCGGCGAGGGCGGTTCGTTCGAGGGCATAATAGATTTGGTTGAGAAAAAGGGGGTCTTCTACAAGGCAGAAAAGCTCGGAGCGGTGTTCGAGGAGAAAGAAATTCCGGAGAAGATGAAAAACCTGGCGGACGCCAAAAGGCACGACCTGATTGAAATGGCGGCTGAATTCGACGAGGAACTGATGGGCCTGTATGTCCATAATGAGGAGCCGCCGGCTGATGTTCTTCGCAGGGCAATCAGAAAAGGGACGCTGTCCTGCAGATTTTATCCTGTGTTCTGCGGTTCGGCGCTAAAGTATATCGGCGTGCAGCGGCTGCTCGACGGTGTGGTTGCGTATCTTCCGTCGCCGCTGGAGCGGCCTGCGATAATCGGACATAAGGGCGGGGACAAGAGCAAAGAGATTAAAATCAAGTGCGACCCGAAAGAGCCGCTGGTCGCGCTGGTGTTCAAGATTACCGGTGATGTGCACGGCGATTTGAACTTTTTGCGGATATACCGGGGCAGACTCAAGGCGGGCAGCAGGGTCCTGGATGCGAACAGAGACCATCGAGAGAACATTACACGTCTTTATGAGATGCACGCGAAGGAGCGCCGGATTCTGGCCGAGGCGACTGCAGGTGACATAGTTGCAGTGGTCGGTTTGAAGCAGACGCTGACAGGCGATACTATCTGCGATACGAGACACCCGGTGTTTCTGCCGAGTATTTCGTTTCCGGAGACGGTGATGCGTATGTCAATAGAGCCAAAGACGACAGCAGACCGGCCGAAGCTGGCTGATGCTCTCGGCGTGCTGCGGAGAGAAGACCCGACATTTACCAGTAAGCTGGACCCGGAAACGGGACAGACTATTATCAGCGGGATGGGTGAGCTGCACCTGGAGGTTCTGGAACATCGGCTGACGCGAGATATGGGAGTAAACGTCCGTGTAGGCAGGCCGAAGGTGGCGTATAAAGAGGCGATAAGCGAAACGGCCGAAGGGCTGGGCAAGTTCATAAAACAGACCGGAGGACGCGGACAGTACGGGCATGTGGTGGTGAAGATTGAACCGCTGATAGCACAGAATGGGCACTGGAGCAGAGAAAATGAGTTCGTGAATGCGGCGGGTGGTGACAAGGTGCCTCATCGGTATGTCGGGGCGGTCGAACAGGGAACCAAGGAGTCGCTAACGAGCGGGACAGTTGCAGGGTATCCGGTTGTCGGGGTGAGAGTGACGTTAATCGATGGGTCCTTTCACGAGGTGGATTCGTCGGATATAGCATTCGAGCAGGCGGCGGTGATAGCGGTTCAAGACGCAATTAAAAAGGCACATCCGGTGATATTGGAGCCGGTGATGCGGCTGCAGGCGATAGTGCCGGAGGCGAACTTCGGGGCGGTGCAGGGCAGCCTGCTGGGCAAACGGGGAGTGATTACCGATACGCGGATGCACGGCAATATGAGGGTAATCGACGCGAAGGTTCCGCTGGCGGAGATGTTCGGATATTCGAGTGAGCTGCGAAGCGCAACGGCGGGCAGGGGGACGTTTACGATGGAGCCTTTGGCCTACGAGAGACTGCCGGAGCAGTTGGCGGAGAAAATCATTATTTAGTTCGTTCTTCGTATTGTGTTCTTCGTTGTGCGGGACGGAATTTAACCTTATCGCCGCCAACAGTTAGATTTTCCATTATTTGTTTGGAAAGCTTTCGATATTTTTTTAATCCAATTTCCAGCCCTTGCTTTCCGCCTCTTCGCGGCTGTTAAAAATCATTATTGTCGCTTTCTTATCATCCTTTCCATCTTCGGTCCATTGGTCTTCTAAGGATTTGCCCTGGAAATCCTTTGGAGAAGGAGAGTCAAGTGCTTCGACGTCCCCATCTTCATCAACATCCATATCCGTATTGACGTAGGGCGGGTCTCCCTGTGGTTCCATCCAGACTGTTTCGCCGTTATTGTGCACGTCCACCTTGCAGTGGTTTGTTTCTTCCTCCCATGTATACTCGACTCCGGTAAGAATAAGAGTACAACCGGAAAGCGTCACCGTAAACTCATCGAAGAGCAGATGTGGGACTTTCCTGTAAGTTATGTACCAGGTGAAAGTGGTGTCGTTGGCGTCGTAATCGTTCATGTCCGCCAGACCGCTTTCCGCTGAGCCTGCATAGTTATCACAGTCGCGGCGATTCGGTTCATAAGGCCAATCGTGGATGGGCATGTTCGGGCCGAACGGCTCACAGGGGTCAATCAGCTCGTTCATATCTTTAATTAACTTCTTGACCCATTCGTCATTCGGGTCGGCCATATCTAACTTTATCACGTCCAGCTCGGACGCTGACTCATTACCATCGTTTGAAATTAGCATCGGCGCAGCAATCCTGTCAGATATATGGAAGTAGTCGAACACAACACCGCCGGCCGCGGAGCAGTCATATCCGGTTCCGACATAATTACCGCCTAACGGCACGCTGCAGGGAAGAAGGTCATAGACAACGGTGCTGCACGGGTCAACCTGCGCGCCGCAGGCCATACGCAGACCATCGGAGATAAGTGAGTTTGCCCCAATCCAGAGTCCGGAACCGCCCTTAACTGAATTCCCGATAATCACGTTATCCCCAATGAAACTGCCATATCCAATATCGACTCCCGAACCTATGTTACAGTCGACACCAATAACGCTATTCGGGCCGATATAGCTGCGGTTCATTATTAAGGTGTTTTCGTTAATCATACTGCCGCTTCCCACAATGCTGTCGGGCGCGACAAATACATCTCGGCCGATATATGTGTTCCTGCCTATTACCGCGCCTTGCTTTATGATTGCACCCTCATCGATAACAGTGTATGGGCCGATGACAGCGTCTCGACCAACATGCGCACCGTTTCGTATCTCGGCATACCTGCCCAGACTTCCCACGTTAGGGTCGACGTAAGCGCCTGGAGAGACGTTGGCGTCCGGCTTGTACGGGTCCGTTGATGGCGGCTCCAGGTCCAGCGAAAAATCGGCACAAGACAGCTCGATACTGATGCCGAACGTTGCGTTCAGTCGAGGGACGCTCAGCTCAGCCGCTGAAGTTTCCCCTATGTGTGACCAGATGCCTCCGGTGCCGGTTAGCATCATCTCATTGAGTGTTAGTTCTCTGACCTGGTTTGGCTCGGATACTTTCGTAAAAGTAAGTTTGGGAACCACGGGTACGTTCATATCGCAGGTGCCGCCCTGTGTGTAGCTGCGATGCAGCATCAAAGTGCCGGCCTCCTCCGGCCTGATGTCCTCATCGAGAGTGACACCAACCCACCAGTATGTCGGTGATAAATCAACCTCAACTTCTATGGGCGAGACGCTCCGAAGAGACAAATTGGCGAACTCAATCGGAATCTTAGTTTCTGATTCGGCGGATGGTACCAGCGTATTTTTACGCCGGTATATGGTGCTGTCCGTTGTGCCCAGTTCAAAAGGACCGACCACTTCCAACGGCACACCGCTCAAAGAAATTGTTCCTGTAAAAGGCTCGGAACCCGGGAAGAAAAAATCCGCAGGCACGTTTACGTAGATATTAGCATCGGTAGTCTCAAAAAGGTCAACCCCCTGCACTGCCGCCAGCGAACCATAGTTCTCCGCCAGAAAAGCGAAGTCGGTAAAATCCACCACGCTGCTTGTATCTATATCCGCACCGTCGCAATGACCCCAGTCTTGACAGTCCTGATGAAGCCAGTTCTCGCTAAGGACTGCAAGGTCCGCAATATCGACATGTTGTTCTGCATTAAGGTCGGAAAGCAAATAGGGTTCCGGCAAAGCCCAGGCCTGCAACATACCTGAATTAAGAAAGGTCCACCAGATTGCAGCTACACACAGACACTTTGTGAGAGATTCCCTCTTCATTTTGATTCCTCCTGAAATTTTCCGTGAACGAAGATATGTCCTTGACCGGCTGCCCCGACATACCGAGGCTAAGCCTGATTTCGGATAGGGTATAAAACCTATCTCGGAAAGTCAAGAATACTTGTTTTTTCGAGCGGTCGCTGTGATGACATAGGCAATCACAGCAAATCCTGTGCCGCAATTGCGCGATTTTTAGCTTTTTTCAAAATAGCAAAATAATGCAACAAAATCGCGCAGGGGGGTTTTGACCGAAACCTTTTTTTCTCAAAAAAATTTCGCCCTTTATTGACAGGCACTTACGTCGAATTTTTTACAAAAATTCCGAAAAATAGCGCAAAAACGCGCAGGTTCATCCAATAGTGGAGGAGGGCTTTTTTATTAATCAATAATCACTAATCAATAATCATTAATCAATTGCCTTCGTATAACCTCAAAATCACCATACCGGACAGGCTCGACCGTATATTGACGGCCCCGCTTTTGCTCAGCCGATGGTTATGGTACGGTTATATATTCAGGCGTATACCTCTCAATATCGGCAAATACGCCCGCGTTGACCCGTCTCGGTTCCACGAACTGTCCAAATACACCTGGTTCGCAAAGAAAGATTCGCACTACGCCACCACTTACAAGGCCGTCAGGCTGACTCCGTACGGCAGTTTCAACTGCCTGATTTATATGCACCGCCAAATCCTCAACGCACCAAAAGGCCGAATCATCGACCACAAAGACGGCAACGGCCTCGACAATAGGGAGGATAATCTCCGCTTCGCCACTCACTCGCAAAATGCCAGCAACAGGCCGAAATTTAAATCAAAAACTTCTTCACGTTACATCGGTGTCTCTTTCAAAAAAGAATCACGCCGATGGACCGCATACATAACCTGCAAAGGCAAACGCCGCTGGCTCGGCAAATTCGACTCCGAACTCGAAGCCGCAAGGGCCTACGACACCGCCGCAAAAAAGTATCACCGCGATTTCGCCTGCCTGAACTTCCCCGAAAACAACGAAAGAGGATTGAGAGGATTGCTTTTAAAACTTCTCCGTCGCATCTTCCCCGATTAGCCCCGTTGCTTGCGACGGGGGAATATTTAGCCCCGCGTTTCACGCGGGGTTCATATCATCATGTATCGATTATCCAGTACTTGCCTCGGCGAAGCACAGCGAAAACGGGTCCAGCATCCAGAATCTAGCATCCAGCATCGAGTCAACTTCCCCAAAACAACCAAAAAGGCCTGTCCGTAATTTGGTGCGTGGACCGTGATTTCTCCACTGCGATCTCCGAGTTCTGCTATTTTGGCTCATCAGGACCCACGTCCAGGCGGGTTTTCAAGAAAAGCCTTAAGAACAAAATGAGTTTTAGCTTTCCTATCCTGTCGAAGTGCAAAATAAAGTGATGCTAAGTTATGGTGAATATAACTGTCGAAATTACGGTTACGCTTGTGCCCGTAGCGAAGTATACTCTCATAGATCTTTATAGCATCCTCAAAGCGGCATTCGTATATGGCTTCTTCGGCTCGGTGTATAGCCTTTGTTGGATGTTTTTTCTTCCTTCCATAAGGCCATGCCCCCTTTTGAACAAACAGCTTAGGGTCAAAAGTTGTTGTGGCTTGCCCCTGCCATATAGGGTCATCGTCTGAAAATCCCGGCATAAACGGTCGTGCAACATCCTTCCAATTAATACCTTTCCCGAAACGCCCTCTGCCGAACAAAGGAAGAATGAGTTTCCCAACAAGCCTTTCTATTAAACCTGCTTTTCCCCTACGTGCCGTTAACAACTTTTCCTGAAGAGATTGTAATTTTTCTCTGTCATCCTGATTAACCTCGTTTTTGTGAAAATAATACATAAAATAATTTACAGTTTGAAAATCTGGAATTTCTATTCCAGACTCTGCTGCAAGCCGGGAGAGCATATTATAATACTGTCGATAAACTCTCTCTTCGCTACAGCAATGTTCGATAAGTCTGACGAGATCAACCACAATGCTGTCTAAAAATTGTGGTCTTGTCAGATTACAGCGGTGTGCACCTTCTTCCCAATCCG
>CAYSTP010000062.1:0-11702 GCA_964434085.1 uncultured Pirellulales bacterium | reverse complement strand
CTATGTTCGCGGCTAACGGCGGCATCGGATTTTTCCAGGATATGGCGGTGCTCGGGAGTGTCTATGGTTTTGTCGATTGCATGGTCAGGCCTGGCGATAAGATACTCTCTCACCTCTCAAATCCCACCAAAACGCCCGCTATGGGAACCCGCTTTGCGGGAACCCTTGAAGACGTGCTCGACGCGGCACGGGCAATCGACCTTGAATTAATCGAGGCGCCGAGGGCACTGCCTGTCTTGGATGAAGGAGATTACAGGAAAATCAGCTATTACGTGCAGCATTTTCGCCAGAGCAAAAACGCCGTCAACAGAAAAAGTACGTTCCTTTCCCGGTTGTTGTCACCGAACCGCCGCCCCTCAGGGGTTCGAGATTCTGTCGAAGTAACAGAGATTACTTCGGCGACAGCCTGGCAGCGGTACGAAGACCGTCAGCTCATCGCTGAAGGTAATATGCCGTGGGGATTTCTGCCGGTAGTGCACATACAAAACATCGCTCAGCCTTCTTACTACGAGGGTCTCAGTGATGTCGAGCCTTTGGTGCCGCTGCAGGATGAGCTGAACACACGGCTGTCTGACAGGGCAAACAGGATTACTTTTCAATCGTTCAAGATGTACTTAGGCAAAGGCATCGAGGGCTTTGAGAATCGTCCCGTCTCGCCGGGCAGGATGTGGTGCACCGACAATCCTGAAGCGGCGATAGAAGAGTTCGGCGGCGACGCTGCAACGCCGAGCGAGGATTTGCACATCGCAGAGATTCGTGAGGCTATAGATAAGGTCAGCGGAGTGACGCCGGTAGTGGCTGGTGTGCTCAAGAGCAAGCTTGGTAATCTGACCAGCGCAGTGGCGTTGCGGCTTACGCTTATGGGGATGCTCAGCAAGACCGAGCGCAAAAGATTTACTTATGGACATGGGATTAAGAAGATTATCGCCGCAGCGCTAGCGATTCTTGACACGGCCGGTGTTTACAAGACTAAGGAGTCAGAGCGCGAGGTCGAAGTGATTTTCCCCAGTCCATTGCCTGAGAATATGATGGAGAAATTAAAGGAGGCGCAAATCAAGAAGGAACTCGGCGTACCGGCCGAGCAGGTTCTTAAAGAACTGGGGTACGACTCGATTAGTTCTTAGTTTTCAGTTTTTAGTCTTTAGCTAAAAGCTCACAACTTAAAACTCAAAACAAGAAACCGGAGGTCTTTTATGAGTCAGATTGACGCAGAAGCAAACGTATTGTCAGAAGACAAAGACCGGATGGATGACGTTTCGATTGATAACGTCAAACTTGTTCCGGTTGCCGAATCCATTCGCTACCGCAAACGAGCGCAGACTGCGGAACAAAAAGCCCAGCAGCTCAGCGAGCAGCTAAGTACAGTGCGCAGCGAAGCACAAGAACTGGCTGAGAAGATGAACCAGCTTGAGACTGAGCAGGTGCTGACCCGCAAGCTTGTTGCGGCGGGCGCAAGTGACCTTGAGACGGCCTTGTTGGTTGCCAGGGCGCGTGCGGCTAAAGACGGTGCGGATGTGGACGGCTTAGTCGAGCAGCTCAGGAGTGAAAAGCCGCATCTTTTCGACTCGGCAAAGGTCAGTAATAAAGTTCCCTGGGGAACGAGAACAACTGCTGTTAAGGACAGGCTCGCTTCGAGCAAGACAAGCCTTGAGAAAGCAGCTGAAAAAGCGGTATCGACGGGAAGCCGAGAGGATTTGCATGAGTATCTGAGGCTGCGAAGAAACTTTATTTAGTCAATAGTATTAGCCAATGGAGCCCGGTGATGTTTGAGATTCCTGGTCATCGAGGCTTGAACAAAGGAGAATGATATGGGTTTTACGGGTAAAGCAACATATTCAGCGGGAAGTACTCTGCCGGAACTGGCAGAGGACGTATCGGACCTGATAGGGATAATCTCGCCCTACGAAACGCCACTGCTTGACGCTCTGGGTGACCCGCTTTATGAGGCAAGAAGTACGCATCATGAGTGGTTCGAGGACGAACTGCTGCCGAATCGTGACGCCGTCAGCGACGGTTCAATCGGCGATCCGCTCAACGAAACTACCTTCGATGTAGCCAACGGCGACCGGTTCTGTGCCGGGGACCAGATACAGATTGAAGGCAGCGAAGAATTGATGCTGGTGACGTTGATAAATAACGACACCATCACAGTAGTACGCGGTTATGCAGGCACTGAGAATGAGAATCTTGTTAATGGACAGGTGATTAACATTCTGGGCAATGCGGCTTTAGAAGGCGTGTCTAAACCGCAAGCGAGGTTCACCAACCGTGTGCGTCAGGGTAATTATACGCAGATTTTTGTCGCAACAGTTGAGGTTTCCGGGACAGACATGGCCGCCAGCCTGCTTAGTCTTGCCGACGAGATGGATTATCAGAAGCAACAGCGACTCCGCGAACTTGTTCGGGATCTGGAGAATACAGTTGTCAACGGTGGTCAGCCGGCCAGCACTCCTCAAGGTAGTAGCTCAGTACGCCGTTCGATGAAAGGAATCGTGCAGAGTCTTTCGACGAATGTTGTGCATGACGGTGGCAGTGGTTTTCCATCGGGAGGCGAGCTTGATGAAGAGACTATCAACCTCATGCTTCACCGAATATGGGACAACAGCAACGGCAACGTGGACCTGATTGTCGTCAACGGTTTTCAGAAGCGAAAGATTAACGCTTTTGCCGCGGACAGCAGAAGCTACGCTGCGGGTGACACCAGATTTGCCAACGTGATAAGCATCTATGAAAGTGACTTTGGAGTTTGTCGTATTATTACCAGTCGCTGGATGCCCCAGGACGCAGTTCTGTTTCTGGATTCGTCACGTATCAATGTTCTTCCGCTTTCGGGTAGAAGTTTCCACTTCAAACCACTGGCCAGCGGCGGCGACTATGAGTGTGGTGAACTGATAGGCGAATATACGCTGGAGTTGAAGAATGAAACAGCCCACGGGCTGATTCGAGATCTTGCTACCAGCTAATATGACAGGGTTAACGCTCCGTCGTCAAGGCTATGGAGCGGCGACTTGTCAGTTCCTCCTGTGCCCAATATGGTGCCCGAGACATTTGTTCGGGCACCATAAAGGGCTCCTAAAAAGTCAAAGGACAGACCATAATGGTTAAATTTTCAAACGATGCAGACATTCTGAAATACGAGCCGGTCCTTTTCGGTGAGCTTCATCTTCCCTGGCAGATATTGATTGAAGGCTCAGGTGGGATGCTCTCCGGCACAAGCTTTACAGTAAGCAGCGCTGATTTTATCGTAGCGAAGGTCTGTGCCGGCGGCGTTGTGTATCTTCGAGATTCTGCTCTGACAATAGACGGCGCTTATGAGATTGTTTCTGTGGATTCGGCAACTGAGCTTACGGTTTCGGTTCTTCGCTGCTGTGATGAAGACGATGCAGTCGAGCCGCCGCAGGCGAGCGACATCTATTATCGGATAAGCACATTCGGCCCACAGGCAAGCGAGGCTGCATTTGCCCTTACCGAATACTTCGGGATCAAACCGGGTGCGCCGGCGAGCGATATCGATGTCGAGGACATTCTCGATTGCGACGTACTTAGGCGAGCTTCGGTCTTTGCAGTGATTGCAGGTGTTTATGCGATGCTGGCCGGTAATAACAACGACGAGGCCTTCTGGAAGAAAAGCTATTATTATCGAAAGTGTTTTGAAAGTGCCCGTTCGCGAGCGAGAGTCAGCATAGATGCCGGCGACGACGGCATTGCAGACAGGACCAGCCATGGCGGTGCGATAAGGCTGACGAGAGATTAACAGGGATGCAGCTATGGCAACGACACTGAACGGACAAAACCTCTTTGATGAACGAACGCTTCAAATCGAAGTCGGCGGCATAACACGCGATTCGGTGGAACGTTCTATCGCCGGACTGGATGGTGTTATAGGAATCGACATGGGCCAGCGCGGCAGGATTATAAAACAGACCGGCTCAATCAGGGCACCGAGCAAGGCCCAGCTGGAAGATAGGCTCAGCTCGATTCGTGATTATATGGACGGCTGTGCCTATACGCTGATAGCAGACAGCGGTGAGCGTTTTGAAAATATCCGCATAGATGCCTTTAAGGCAAAGAATAAACGGCCCAGCGGAGCAGGGTTGGCTGCCGATTACGAGATTGTTTATACGCAGTTACTGGCTGATTGATTATGTCACTTATTGCAGACGGTATAAGCAAGGTAAGAGTTTTCGATGTGCCTGCAGGTATTTGGCCTGATGGTGATTACTTTGGAGACCATCGTATGGCGGTGGTCAAATGGCATTCGGATTGGATAGATAAGCTCCATCAGGTTTATGTCAACGGCCAAAATGCCGGTACGACGGTTGATGTCAATCAGAGGCAGCTTGTCGTGCCTGTGCCATCTTCGCTTGCGGCAGCGATTCATATTGAGGTCTTTGCTATTGAGCCGAGGTTTGCTCATATTGATTTTAGCAGTGAACTACCACAAGCAGCTGGTACAGGCAGAGTAAAGCTGCGATTGCTGCGAAGTCAGCTTTTGCCCTTAGGCTCGACGATTCAAATCTATTCTGACAGCGGCACCGGCAATATCGATTACGATAATCCTCTCGGTGTCGAGCCGATTCGAGTCTGGCCGAGTCCGTATGACAAGGCCGGTTTTGGCACCAGCTGCTTCGGCGAGGGTGACTTTGGATTTGACTCGGCGGCGGCTGTGGGTTTTGGCAGAGGGGATTTCGGATTTGGCCAATTTGGCCTTGATGCCGATTCGCTTGAGTGGATAAGTAAGCCGCTGAGCAAAGGCGTTTACAGATTCGCTGCCAAAGTAATTGATAAAGACGGCAACGAGAGCGATGCAGTAGAAACCGAATCTATAACTGTCATTCCGGCGGCCCGGCCTGCAACAGCTCTGACGGTTTTGTCATTCGATAAACAGACCAATAAATTGGTGCTCGGCGTTAGCTGAGCGAATTGAAGGAGTAAATTATGGCTGAGGTTTATCCATCTGATAATGACCTGCTTAACATCGTATCGGATACAGAGACAGGGATTGAGTATATACCGACAGGTACTGCGCCGTATTATCTGCAATTTCGAAAGCTGCTGTACAGGCTGCTTCTTGTGACAAAGAAAGCGAATGAGCTGCGGGTTTATGACGAAGGTGGACTCGATATCGGCGTAAAGCCGGGCTCATTCTGGTTCGGCACTACATTAGTTAATTACGCCGGCTCGAACGGCAACACCCTCGCCGACGACAAAGCAAATATTTACATATACCTGGATTCGAGCGGAACATTGGTAACAGACGAGTACAGTTCGTTTCCTGATATGGCAACTACGCCGCACATCAGATTGGCCGTTGTCACCACCTCGTCGGGTGACATCACTTCGATTACCGATTGCCGCGGCGGACACAGTTTTACGATACCACAATAACAGCGATTTGATTTTTGTTTTTACGCTTATAAAGAGAAATATCATGCTTGCGAAATCGATTAGTTTACCATGCAAACCATTTCCGGGCCCCGGCGAATTGAAGTGTGACCAGACCCAGAGGAACTCCGTAGCCGCCGGGCAGTGGGGGACTATATTTAATATCAATGACGGCCCGTGTATTGTCACCAATTTGTGGATGGCCTGCGATTTCCTTGGCAAGCTGCGCCTGACGCCGGTTCGCGTCTATTTTGACGGTGCCAGCTCACCGCAGATTGAAGGTTTAACCGGTGAATTGTTTGCCTGCGGTTTTGACTATCCGGCCAATCACAGAGGCGATTTTACCGGCGTGAGCAATTCACAGGAATCCGGTGAAGGGAGCGGCTATAACGGGTTCAGCGGCTATCTGAGATTGCTGATGCCGTACTATTCATCGATTCGAATCGACATAAAGAACGACACAGCCAGCAGCCATCTGGTCTGGATGATGCTCGAGCGCATGCCGCTGACCCGAACGAGGCTGCGAACAATCGGCCTGTCAGACGGCATGCTGCTTCGTACCTACGGCTACGGTCAGGACGGCTGGAAAACAAAGTACACCGAGGTTGCACTTTTGAACACGACCGAGCCGACGATACTGGCGGGGTTGTTCAATTTCTTTAACAACGGCGTTGGTAGTGGTGTCGGCCATAATTTCAAATATCTCGAAGGCGATTACAGGATATATTACGGCGGCAGCGGCTCAGCTTCTTATCGCAGCAGCGGCACCGAAGATTTCTATCACTCATCTTGGTATTTCCAGGAAGGCACCTTCGACCAGCCGGGCGACGAGTGCATGGTCGAAAAACACGACGCCAATTATACGTGCTCAGCAAGCAGGTTCTTTCCCCTCTGGCGAGCACCGTATCACAAAGACGGAATCAAGCTTACCTGGCAGGTCGGCGAATCAGCAGTGCCCGACCCTGGCAATACATATACACGATGGCTCACCTGGTACTACAAATAATTGACTTGGGGACCTCATTAAACACAGAGTAGAAACTATGGCAAATGAAATCCATATCGACTATCAATCCGGCTTTACTGTTTACGCGGTAGTAAGAGACATCGCCGGCAAAGTTTGGAATCCCCTATCAGAGGTTTTTGAAGATTGGGGCAGCGGCGGGCATGACGCCGATGATTACGACATCGGCCTGACTGACAAAGGCGGCAACAGGTATGCAGGCGATTTTGACGCCGCAATCAGCCCCGGTCGATACACAATTCAAGTCTTTGTTCAGACCTCACAGATGCCCGCTGATACCGACGAGTTGATAGGTACCGGTTGTATCGTTTGGACCGGCACCGCTGAGCTAACCTGCGACAAGATACTTGCCAACAAAGCGGTTCAGGACAAACTCACCGGCGAGATTGATTATTATGATGACGACGGCCAGACGGTCATCCTGACCGTCACGCCAAGCGAAGATGAATCAACCTTAATAAGAACGCCGAGCTGATGGATACTGCTTTTTACAGAGATGCTCTTTTTGCCGGCATGACGTCAAATGCCTTTAAGCTCGGTACAGTCTTGCACATGGGCTGGTTCTGGCCGAGACTTGCCGGCTGTTCTCTGCTCTACCGCAGCGGCAGTATCGAAACTGTAAACTTTGGCCGGATAGTCGCAGTTGACGATTTTGACGCAAGCCGGATTGCACCTCCTGATTACTTATTGCATCAGAGTAATACGACCTGTTTCTATGTGCTTAGGCGTGCCAACGGATGCGGTGATACTGAACGAACATTATCCGCATCACTCAAAGTCGTTATCGACAGCGATGGCGACCTGGCTGAACCGGTTCCCAACAGTATCTTTACTGTCAAGGCTGAGGTTGTTCAGGGCAACAGGGCGAAGCTCACATGGTTCTATTGTCCGATTGGACAGCAGTCGCCGCCGGCCCAGTTTAATATCTACACAGGCGACGGCGCAGGACAGATTGACTATCAAAACACAATCGCCCAAATCGAATATCAAGGCCGAAAGTTTTATAGTTTCACCAGTAATGAACTTACTGCGGGCAAATATCTATTTGTGATAAAAGCACAAGACGAAAACGACATCGAAGACAATTCATTGGCTGTCCTGAGTATCGAAGTAGGCGGTACCAATGACTCTCTTATTCAATTTGTCGGTATCCAACCCCTTTAGAATTTTCTGAGTATTCCAATGTCAAATCGTGTCGACCTGTTTCAGCCTGAGCAAACAGACCTTGCAATTGCTGCTGCAAGCGCAGTTGTCTTCCTTGATGGTGCTCTCTGCCCCGAGCTTGAGATTATTGAGATAGTTCGTTCCGGCTGGCCGGATTTCAGTACAGCCCGACTTATGTATAACCCCGCAGCTTTGAGCTCTCTGGATGCAAAGTCCGTTGAACAGGTAGGAGCTCAACTCTATCCAGGAGCCCGAATCTGCATCAGCCAGCATTACAGCGTATCGCCGCCTTCGGTTGTGATTGAAACGCTCCCTGTTTTTGTTGGACAAATAGAAACCATCGAAAGCAACCTTTCTGATAAGGGTGAAAATGTTCAAATTGTTACAGCCGACTATAACGCGAATCTGAAACGTACAATTATATATGGCCGTTATGTCAGTGACGTCGACGGTTCCGCGAAGTTTCTAATCGGCGCCGACCCAATCTTCAATGAAGACGCTGCGCCTAATGCTTCAGCATCACCAGCAAATTTCAGCGGCAAAAACTGCCGTGTCTTTGCTGCTGAACTATCTTCTGCTGCATACTGGACCTATGCCGAGATAATAGATTATCTGCTGTCCATATACATTCAGCCGGGCAAATTGACCAGGCCCCCCCTTGAATTACTGTGGGCCCTGACCGATAACCAGCAAGCTGCCGAACTTGACTTGACAGGCCTTAATGTGCTCCAGGCCCTGCACCACTGCTGCGAACGTGTCGGTCTGAAATTCAGATTTATGCCAATCAATTTGCCTGATGGACCTGCACAAGCAATCGAATTTTACAAACCGGATAGTACGCGAAAGGTTGAGCTTGAACTTCAGCCCAGAGGACGGCAGCTTAACATATCGAAAACCAACGTAGCTGCGTACTCCAGCCGTGAAAACTTTTGGCCTGTAACTCATCGATGCATTGGCCTTGGCGATTTGAAGGTCTATGAAGCAACTTTTGACCTTGTAGCGGCATGGGACCCGTCAGGCGAGAGTACAAACTTCGACGCGTTCAGTCCGTCGAGTAATCCACAGTTCTATCAAGTCCGCGACGTTTACCGAAAGTGGTGCCTGAACGAGACGGGCCGATATAGCGGTCAGCCGTACAATCAGGGACCAGCCTGTGATTTTTCAGGAATCTTCGGCACGGAAAATTATGTCCGCCGCTCGCGGCGTTTTTATCCGGCGCTGACCTGCGATGCGCAAGGCCGTTCGCTGGGCTACTTCCTCGAGGTATCATACGACGACGGCGAGCACTGGTGGCAGTATCTCTATGCCTTCGACAATCTTCTCGACGAATGCGGCATCTGGCTGTCCAGTGACCGGCTCGACCTCAATACCTGGATAGCAATCCTCAAGGGCGTTTTGAGATTTCGTATCACTTGCTCGGTGGTAAGCGACGAGCGGCTAAGCTGCCAGGTTGCCGATGGCCCGGTCGGTGCAGGCTCACCGGTCATTGACCACGTTATCCACCTGCCGCGTCCGTTTAGATACCGAAAGGTCACCAATCAAAGCAACTTTTATGGTTCGACCGACCCATCACTGGGCAAACCCGACGAAGCTGACGACAGCGACGCTCTTTATGAACACCTGCGAAAATGGGCCGGGTCAAAGTCTGAGGTAATCGAGACCGTCGATTTGCAGACGCCGTACCTGGCCCTTCATTATTCAGTCGGCGACAGGGTCATAGCATCGCCGCAGAGCCGAGACATATTCAGCCTGCACAGCGACAATCGTAGTACAGCCCGTATCGAGCAGGTACGCATGGATTTTAAAAATCAGTGCACCAATCTAAAGATTATTCGCCGGAGGAACGGACAATTATGAGCGACCAAACAATTATGTCCGATGCCAGCCAACTTTTACAGCGACTCGCTCGCACTGCTGCAACTCCTGCTGAAAAATCTTTTGTCACCAGCCCCGGCGACAGGACCGTGACCGCCGCCGCAAAGGTAATCAGCAACAATTCATATAACCTTTACAACGTACGTATGGTCGAATTGAGAGACCCGCCCACACCGCCGATATTGGTCGGGGACCAGTTCACCGCTCTCAACCTCGCCGAGCCGTCTAACTCGCAGGGCAGTCTGCCTGCTGATATATACGTTCTTATCTCGAAGGTCGGCGAAAAATACGCATTCTACGCCCCGGTGTAAAAATGAACGCTAATAGCAACACAAAAAGCTGGCACCTGAACAGGCAAATAAACCTGTCGGTTGTAATCCAGCTTGTGCTCCTGGCCGGTCTTATCCTCGGAAGCTGGGTCAATCTCCAGCGCCAGCTCGACCTGCTCCAGCGAGACGTCACCCAGCTTTTACAGTGCCAGAAAGAATGGAAAACCAAATTTGAAGCCCTTTCAGAAAAGAGTATCTCGTACGAATATCGCCTGCGGTCATTAGAAAGCCAACTTTGCAATAAAGAAAAACCAGACTGAATTTGTGATTGAAAAAAGATGAGTACAAAAGAGTTTAGAAAATTACTTCTTGGCGCTGTTCGCCCTTCAGGAATATGGCAATTAAGCCACAGAATGGAATCTTTACTGGAGCAACAGCTTAGACGTTTGCCGCAAGGGAAAGTCTCCGATGAAGAGTCCCGATATCCGACGACAAAACAGGGCATGCGTGCTTTTCTGGATATATTTTTTACTCGACACTACTTTCAAGCACAAAACAGTCTCGTAGAGCATCTTATTTCGGAGGAATTCCTAAGCACAATACTTGATGGTCAATTGCGAGTTCTGGATATAGGTTGTGGCCCTGCCGTTGTTTCACTTGCAATCACGGATTTGATTGATTCATTAATGAAAATTCTGGTTGAAACTGGGCAATTATCCCGGCTGAACAGTTTAGAACTAACCTATGTTCTCAATGATACGTCACCAATTTGCCTTGGTATGGCCAAGCAGATGCTTGCACAATACCTTAGCTTGCAGCAATATTCGCCACTTAACGTCATGCCACGTATAGTATTGGGAATCGAAAAAGGTTTCCCCGAAAACATGAAACAACTTCGTAGAGTCGGCCAAAACTATGGCTCATTTGACGTTGCTTCACTCTCGTATGTTATAACACCGCTTACCGAGCAGAGGGGTGTTACCAGTTTGGCAGGCGACTTGTCCTTGCTCGGGAGTTTATGTGCTAAAAATGGTTGTGTGGTCATTCTCCAGGATAAATTCAAAGGTGAAGTTATAAGAAGATTGGGAAGAATACTTGGAGCAACTGTTCGCCAGAGAGAATATACACAACAAGTATATTCAAACAGAAATCCAAACGAAACATTCACGTATTCATATTACGATTTGCTATACAAACCATTTTTGGGGACCGTCTCTGTTAGGGGCACCTCTTTTAATAACTTACCAAATCAGACAGTTGCATTTTCCGAAATCGCAGCGACCGCTTAAAGCTCGCCAAATTTGAGGTGTTTCCCTGCATAAACTTATTGAAACTTTTTTATCGTACTTGCGAATAACGTCAATAATAAATTTATAAAACTTGATTCTATTTTGGGGATTATAGCGAACCTTGAAGTCCGTACCTTGTTCGGCCGATTCACATTGAAACATATTTTTGACATCTTCGCCGTAGGCGGATTTTGCCAAACTCAGGTGTCCAGGCAGTAATCGCAGCATGCCCAAAGTGATATTTTCAGGTTGCGTATGCTTAAAGACCTTGCCAATCAACTCAGCATAACCTGCTTGCCAATCAGAATGCAGTATTACCGGGTCAATGCGGAATCTGACTCGATAGCCGTGTTCCTGGCAGGTTTTGGCTGCTGCTATTCTTTCATCAAGACTGGCAGTGCCGGTCTCAAATTGACTTACAGCATAGCCGCTGTTCAGGCTCCATGAAACAACAGTACGATTATTTGGTTCAAGTGAAAGGAGATGTTCAATATTACAGCTTTTGGTTAATAGCATCAAATATCCGCCTGATAGACCGCCGAAAAACGGCACCAGCATTTTGGAAAGACCTGTAATGTGGTCCAGAGCAAGGCTGTCGAGCATCTCGCCCATATTGAAACTTGTCGGACCGTTACCTTGATGCAAAACCTTTCGGATTTGCCTGAACATAACATCGTAATTGATATTGATTTTAAT
>CAYSTP010000061.1:3675-11719 GCA_964434085.1 uncultured Pirellulales bacterium | reverse complement strand
TTGGATTTGGTAGTAGAGAATGCTGTTGTAATTGAGCTGAAGGCAGTGGAGCAGTTACTGCCGATTCACAAGGCACAATTGCTTTCGTATTTGAAGTTAGCTGGTTTGAAAGCAGGACTCTTGATAAACTTTCATGTGAAAATGTTAAAGGATGGTATTGTTCGTCTTGTAAATAATTTTCCTGATTCTCAGCGGTCTCTGCGTTCTCAGCGGTGAAATTATGAATCACGAGACTATAGCAATCCTTGATTTCGGCAGTCAGTACGTGCAGCTTATCGCAAGGCGGGTACGCGAGCAGAACGTCTATTCCGTAATCTGTCGCAACGACGTTCCGGCTGATGAATTAGCGAAGATGAACCTCAAAGGGCTAATCCTTTCAGGCGGCCCGGCAAGTGTCAATGACACAGGCGCTCCTCGATGCGATGAAAAAATCTTCGAGTTGGGCGTCCCCATTCTCGGTATCTGTTACGGAATGCAATTAGGCTGTTCTGTTCTCGGCGCAAAGGTAATCGGCGCTGAAAAACGTGAATACGGCAGAACGTCACTTAGCGTAACAGATGACAGCGACTTACTTGCGAATATCCCCGATACTATCCAGGCCTGGGCCTCCCACGGCGACCAGGTAGGCTCGCTCAGCAAAGATTTCGCCAGTCTTGCCAAAACCGATAATTGTCCCTTCGCCGCAGTCAGGCATAAGGGCAAGCCGTTCTACGGCGTGCAGTTTCATCCCGAAGTCTCACATACCCCCAAAGGCGCTCAGATTCTGCGTAACTTTTTGTATGACATCTGCAAATGCACCGGCGACTGGAAGATGAGCGACTTCGTTACTGATACCATCGGCAATGTCCGCAGGCAGGTCGGCGATGCAACTGTGGTATGCGGCCTGAGCGGGGGGGTCGATTCCTCGGTCGTCGCCTCGCTGCTGCACCGGGCTATCGGCGATAAGCTCATCTGCATCTTCGTCGACAACGGCTTGTTACGAAAAAATGAACGTCAGCAAGTCATCTCAACCTTCAAAGACCATTTCCATATAGATTTGAGAGTTGTCGATTGGTCGAAGCAGTTCCTGACCAAACTCAAGGGCGTCACCGACCCGCAGCAAAAACGCGGGGTTATCGGCCACGAGTTTATAGAAGCATTCAAGTCCGAAGCCGTCAAAATTAAAGATGCAAAATTTCTCGCACAGGGCACACTCTATCCCGACGTAATCGAGTCAGGCCACAAGGACGGCAACCCTGCAGCCAATATCAAGCTCCATCACAACGTCGGGGGCCTGCCTGCCGAGCTGGGCTTTGAATTAGTCGAGCCTCTGCGTGACTTGTTCAAGGACGAGGTGCGGCTGGTCGGCGAATATCTCGGCCTGCCTGAAGATATCGTCTGGCGGCATCCATTCCCCGGCCCCGGCCTTGCCGTGAGAATCATCGGCGAAGTCACGCCCGAAAGGCTCGAAGTTCTGCGGTCAGCCGACGAAATTTTAATCGATGAAATCAAATCCGCCGACTTATATAACAAAGTAGCACAGGCATTATGCGTACTTGTGCCGGTATCCACAGTTGGGGTCATGGGCGACGAACGCAGCTACGAGAATGTCATTGCGATTCGCTGTGTCGAAACTGCCGATTTTATGACCGCCGATTTCTCGCAGTTGCCGTACGAAGTGCTCGGTACTATATCGAGCAGAATCATAAACGAGGTCCGAGGCGTTAATCGCGTTGTCTATGATGTTTCGAGTAAGCCGCCTGCAACAATCGAATGGGAATGACTTTTAGCGTATAGACAGACGAAAGGGATTTCGAATGCGAAACGCCGGACTGCGCCGGACGGCCTTTGCTATTTTTTGTTGTGTGATATTAACGAGCGTCGCCTTCGCGCAGCAGTCCCCGGACCTCACGACGGGAGGCAACACAACACAACCGCCCAAACGCGACTGGGTCAAATCACTCTGGAACGAGCGGCACACCTGGCCGGACCGGCTCTGGGAAGATTCGGTTGACACCTTCACCGAGCCGAACAATATCTGGCTGCTGTCAATGGCCGGCGCCGCAAGTATCGTTATGCACAACAGCGGTGCCGATGACGATATCCAGAGAAGCATCGAGGAGCACCGTGCTATAGACGGTTTTTTCAGCGAGTCACTGAACGCCGTCGGAAATCCCGGCACGCACTTCGCCGCGACGGGCCTGTGGTACGCTCTGTCCGTTCAAAACAATGATACCCTCAACGAAGAGCGGGCCTGGACCATGATGACCGCCCTGGCGATTAACGGCGTTGTAACCGTAGGCCTGAAAGCCGCACGCAATAACGAGAATCCCAACGGCGATAGCTGGGCCTGGCCGAGCGGACACACCTCAAGCTCATTCACCGTCGCCGCCGTCCTGGATGAATACTACGGACCGAAGGTCGGCATACCCGCTTATGTAGGAGCAACTTTCGTCGCGTACCGAATGGTCGAAGAGGGCGACCACTGGATGAGCGATGCGGTCTTCGGCGCCGCGTTAGGCTGGGCGGTAGGCCACTCCGTCGCAGGCAAACACATGGACATGGAAATCGCCGGCTTCGATATTGTGCCTATGCCGCCGACAACCTTAGGCGAACCGACCGTCGGCCTGTCACTCGTAAAACAATTTTAGCAAACCATGTTACTGACAGGTGCTATTTTTAATTTGACCCGGAGGGGCAAAGAATTTCTTGATACTCTGACGCAGTTAGACGAAAATCGTCGGCAAAGATTCCAGACAACCGGGGCTTGTTAAGGAGGATTTGCTGATGACGCCAAAAGCAGCCAAGAAATTGTCGCCGGTCAAAAGGGTGGCGATGTTTCTTTTCCTTGGCCTGGTGACGCTTGTAAGTTTCACAGCGACATTCCTGATTGTCCGCTTTCTCACCGGTCCGCGGCAGGTAAGCGAGGCAAATGAGGCCCCCAAAGGAATCGCCGTAATCGGGTACGCTGTCTTTATTCTCTTCGTGGGATGCTTTTTCTCCATTGCCGGTGCGGCAGCGTACGTGGTGACTTTGAAGACGCGGTGTTTTATCTTCGATTTCACCAAACCTTTCTGGAACTCCTTTAAGAAGAAACTCTATCTGATGAATATCGTTGTTACAGTGCTAATTGGAATGGCAATAGCGGCCTTTGCGTCTATGGTTTTCACGCCGTTGTTGACCCTGACCGGATTGCCGTTCGGAATTTCGGCTATCATTCCGTTTCTGAGCGCCTTTGTCATAATCCAGTTTCTGACTATATGGATAAATATCTGGCAGCCTCTGGAAAAATCGATAATTAAAAAAAGGTCGGCGGCCTGTGGTATATCGCAGCAGGATATTGATAGAGGTATGTATCTCGGCATTTCCGACCCGGCAAAAAGCAGCCTCAAAAAATTGACCATGGTTGAGGATGATGTCGGAATGCTCTGGCTGGTGGACCAGGGGCTTGTTTATAGGGGAGACGCAGGCAGTCTCAGGATTCGGCGCGACCAGTTAATCGATGTGGAACGGGTCGTGGACAAAGGCAGTATGTCTGCGTATGGCGGAAATGTACATGTCATCCTCCGCTTTAGAACGGACGACGGCTCGGAGCGAAGGATACGCCTGCACAGCGAGGGCAACTGGACAATCGGCCGTATCGCAAAGGCGTCGGACAGCCTGGCGGAAACGCTCCTCCACTGGAAACAGGGGCAGTCTGCTCAAGCTGAATTAACCGCTTAACTGATTAACCACTTACGACGCAGGAACGTTTTTTTATTGTCAAATCATCTGCACTTCGTATAATTCCCTGCGCTTGGTGTACTTTTTCAGCACAATTTATTGACGGTGCCGCGAAGGAGAAAGCGCGATGGAAGAACTCGTGCCCAATAAGGTATTCTTAACTAAAGGCGTTGGCAGGCACAAATATCGTCTAAAATCATTCGAGATGGCCCTGCGCAAGGCCGGCGTCGCCCAGCAAAACCTCGTGCAGGTCTCCTCAATCTTGCCGCCAAAATGCAAAATCATCAGCAAAGAGGCCGGCCTGACGCTACTCACCCCCGGCGCTATTAATTTCTGCGTTCTCGCCAGAGTTGATACCGACGAATACGACAGGCTGATTGCCGCTTCGGTCGGCCTGGCAATTCCAAAAGACCGAAACAACTGGGGCTATCTGTCCGAGGTCCACGAGTACGGAATGAACCAGAAGCAGGCCTCCGACATGGCTGAAGACCTCGCCGCAGGAATGCTCGGAACAACCCTCGGAATGGAGCTCGACCCGGACCAGGCCTGGAGTGAAAAGGAACAGGTCTATAAGTCCAGCGGCCTTATCATTCGCACAAGTAATATAACCCAGACAGCAACCGGTCAGCAGGGCATCTGGACAACGGTAGTCGCATTAGCTATGCTCCTGTTCGACTACTGACCGATTCTCGATACCGGATTTGTGATGCTTACTTTCGGCGACTTCGACGACAAGTTCCGCAATCGTGATACCGCACGGGTGGTCATCCTGCCGGTACCATACGACGCCACCAGCACATACGTCAAAGGCTCTAAAAAAGGACCAGCCGCAATCCTCGAAGCCTCATACCAGCTTGAAAACTACGACATCGAAACCGGTACCGAACCTTACAAAGTGGGAATCTATACAGACCAGCCGGTAACAGAAGATTCGACACCGCAGAAATTGTTTACAGCCGTTCATGACAGGGTCAGCGAACATCTGTCCCTGGATAAATTCGTCGTAACCCTCGGCGGTGAACATTCGGTAAGTATCGGAAGTATTAAAGCCCACATCGAAAAGTTCAAAACTCTCTCCGTTTTGCAGCTCGATGCGCACGCGGACTTGCGAGAAGAATACCAGGGCTCAAAGTTCAACCACGCATGCGTCATGGCCCGCGTCAGGGAATTCTGCCCAATCGTCCAGGTTGGTATCCGCAATATGGACATCTCCGAAATGAAATCTATAGACCGGCAGCGTATTTTCTTCGCAGAGGATATTTACAACGACCGCAAGTTTATCAGCAAGGTAATCGATGTGCTCACGGACAATGTTTACATCACAATCGACCTCGATGTATTCGACCCTTCGCTCATGTCCTCAACCGGCACACCTGAACCGGGCGGCTTGTTATGGTATGATGTGCTTGCTCTGCTGCGGACTGTGTGCGAAAAGAAAAACGCCCTTGGCTTCGATGTTGTTGAACTGTGCCCCAACGAAAACAACAAGGCCCCGGACTTCGCCGCCGCAAAACTCATCTACAAAATACTCGCCTACAGATTCGCGCTGCGGACGAGTTAAGACAAAGACTCTTTAGCGCCCTCGGCCATACAGCCGATAACCTCTAAAACTAAAATGAATTGAAAAATAATGCTCATAGGATAAACTGTCCGATTACTTTACGGGTGCACCCCGAACGCTTTTTTGCGTTTGGAGCCCCCCAGTTGACCTTGTGGACAAAAGAACAATGCCGGATTTCAAGATTGAACCAGCGACCAGAATAAAACGTCTGCCTCCGTATTTATTCGGACGGCTTAACGCCCTGAAGCTCTCCAAGCGACAGGCCGGCGCCGATATAATCGACCTTGGCATGGGCAATCCCTCCGACGGTGCTCCGTCCATCGTCATTGAAAAGCTCATCGAAGCTGCGAAAGACCCGCGCAATCATCGATACAGCGCGTCCCGAGGCGTAAAGAACCTCCGCGGAGAAATCGCCAAACGATACGCAAAACTCTGGAATGTCCATCTCGACCCCGAGCACGAGGTCCTGGCCTGCATCGGCTCCAAGGAAGGTTTTAGCCACATGTGCCTTGCCATGATGGGCCCCGGCGATACCGCCGTCGTACCGGACCCCGCTTTTCCCATACACAATTATGCCGTGGCTCTTGCCGGCGCCAACGTTATCAGTGTCCCATTGGGCAACGACGAGAAGTTCATCACCAATGTCGCAAACGTGATGGAGCACCTCTATCCGAAACCGAAGCTGCTGATTCTAAACTTCCCGCACAACCCGACCGCAATGACCGTTGACGAAGGCTTCTTCGAGCCGGTCGTTGACCTTGCCAAACGCTTCGGCGTCGCAGTAATTAACGATTTTGCCTACGGCGAGACGTGCTTCAACGGCTACAAGGCCCCGAGCTTCCTGTCCGTCAAGGGTGCAAAGGACGTCGGCGTCGAGTTCGTCACCCTGAGCAAGCCCTATAACATGGCCGGCTTCCGTATAGGCTTCGCCGCAGGCAACAAAGATATGATTGACGCACTTGCCACTATAAAAGGCTACTACGATTACGGCATATTCCAGGCCCTGCAGATTGCGGGAATCATCGCACTGCGCCACTGCGACGATTTTATAGTCCAGCAGAATGAGCGTTACCGCGTGAGACGTGACGTCGTCTGCGACGGCCTTACCCGCATCGGCTGGCAGACCGAAAAACCACGCGCCACAATGTTCGTCTGGGCACGGGTCCCCGACGAGCACCTGAGAGGCAAAGGTACTATCGATTACGCAATGGACCTTATGGACCACGCCGAAGTCGCAATCGCACCGGGCAGGGCATTCGGCGAAAACGGCGAAGGCTATATGAGAATCGCTCTGGTTGAAAACGAGCAGAGGCTCAGGCAGGCTGTCCGCAACATCAGCAGGTTCATCCAGGAAAAACCCGTCAGAAAAAAGAAACAATAACCGGTCAACCGCAGCGACCTGCGAAGTCCCCGTTATTCAAAACTTACCTGTATCGCCCTGTCGCTCCTGCGAAGAGTTACTTTCTTTTCCTGTCCATTCGAACTGATTACATAATCGCCGTAGAACCCGCGCGTTTTGAATGTCCCTTTGTCGTCGGCCTTGCCGGAACTCTGGGTCCACCACTTGTCAAAGACAAGGTCGCGGTAAGCCCCGGCCTGTGCGGTAGCCGTCCAGTCTTTTTTCCACATCGCCATATCCGGCATCCAGTGGTCGCCCGCCCAGAAGCCCCACATTACAATCGCTTCGACCTTGGCCTGTGCGAAGAAGACGGGGAAAACCCTTTGAAGCTCCTCGGCCATTCCTTCTTCGGTATCGGCGGCGAAAAGACATTCGGTTATCTTAATAGGCAGATTAAACTTTGACAGCTCATCGAGCGTCTTTTGGACTTTCTCGCTTTTAGTTTCAGCCCTTCCGGAAGTGTCGTTTTTCGCCGAAGAGATAAAATGCGCCTGACAGCCGATGCCGCCGATGGGAACGCCGGTAGCCAGAAGGTTTTCAATCTGTTCGAGGTAACTGCCTTTATTATAGCCGCCTTCGACGAGAACGCCGTAATCATTAACATACAGAGTGGCGTTCGGATTCCCCGCCTTGGCCATATACGCCATTTCATTGACGATACCGTAACCCAGCCGACGACGGAAAAAGGTGCCGTTGACCATTTCATTGTTCAAATCGAACTCTTCGATGCGCCCCTTGAAATGTTCCGTAACACCAATCGCACGTTTATTGACCGCCGCGCGAAGCTCGTCATTATTCAGCTCATTCAGCCAGGACATAATGTATTTGTCTTTCTCCCAGAATATGCAGTGGCCGCGCATCGGTATGTTAAGCTCATTACAGAGCTCCCATATCCTGTCGGCCCTGTAATAATCAACAACGCCGCGACTTGCCTCGCAGTCGTACCATTTCAGGGCGTTCTCATGCACCGCGTAGTTGAAATTCTCAGCCAGGATTTTCAGGTACATTTTTCTGTCTTCGGCCGACATGGCGTTGTCGCTCTTTTCCGCAAGGCTGTCCGGAATCGCGGTACCGAACAAAAATTCATGACGCACCTGCCGGACCTTGACATCGGCCCCCGGCCTGGTCTTGACCGTGATATCGCCCATCCGAATCTCCGCTATCCGCGATTCAATTGCAGCCGGCGTTATCTTCGCTGCAATCTCATCTTCCGCAAAACAGTTACTCACAATAAGTATCTCCGCAACCAAAAGTAACAAAATTAACTTCGTCTTCATAATCCATACTCCTCATTGTCAGTTAGACTACAACCCTCATCCACCAATCAGCCGAACATCTTAACCTGTCTTACAAAAAAATCAAAGTCAAACCGGAGTTGTCTT
>CAYSTP010000061.1:0-3575 GCA_964434085.1 uncultured Pirellulales bacterium | reverse complement strand
CGTCGGCCGGCATTGAAGGACCCGGGCCATATATGCTCACGTCGTCCACGAAAAAGCTTACGCCCGCCGCCGGGCCCTCGAAGTAAACATCCAGCGTTTCCAAAGCGCCGTCGATTTCCAGCGTGAACTGGCCCGACAACTGGACCCAGTTGCTGTCCGCGACCTCAGCCCTATTTACGTTCATATACTTGGTTCCGCCGTCGTCTGCCTGCTCAATCGACATAATAACCGTATCGCTGCCGCTTTCGAGCCTCACCCATCCGGAAATCTTGTACGTCTCTCCGTCTTCCATCTTGCCCATCACGGACTGTTTTATCCCCTGCCAGGCATCGGTCCTGTCGAACACCTTTGCGCTGCCTGAGCCGCCGTGAACGGGCTCTGTAACTGCGCTGATAGAGCAGCCGCGACCCATCCAGCCGTCCGTGCCGCTTTCAAACCCGCCGTTTGCTACGATGTTAGTATCGCCGTAACACGGCGCCATAACTGCAAGAATTAAACATAAACCGAAACACTTGTTGAACATAAAATCCTCCTTTCAACCCTAATACCTTAAAATTTCGATAACCCGTTCTTGATATCCCTTAGCACCCGACAAATAAACGTGAACAAGCAGATTACCGTTACTACCCCAAAAGTCAAGACTTTTGTATATATTTCCTTGGCCCCCGCCAATTCCCCTCGAAATCGGGCATCCGGCATAGTGTGCCGACGAGAATATTCCAATAATACCGGCCGTTTAAAGAAACCTGCCAAGGCGCATAAAAAAACATCCCTTACGCCCTTTGCTGAAAACATACCTTTTCCTGCCTTTCAAAATAGACAGGAATTTCCAAGAAAACTCTTGACATTGGGCCTTAAATATGTTCTAATACGCACATCAGCTTGGGGGCTGAGAAAACTCATCAGTGTAGTAAGTACGTTCTTTGGTTTTTTTGGGTTTTCCTCTTTGTCCGAGTCCCAATATCGCGGGACCGGACTTTCATCGGAAGCGGGGATAGAGAGTTTGAGTTCTTTAGGCCGCGGAAATTCTGCGCATAGCGCGGGTTTACCGGCGGCCGGCAAAAGCTCAACTCTATGAGCCTTGCCAAAACAGGGCCGAATACTCGGGGGCCTTATGAAAACTCACCTGGATTTGTCGCGCAGATTCCCTGCGCGCACAAGGCCGTAAGGCCCCGGCGCGCAGTTGATAAGGGTTTAAGAAGTTAAAAGGTCTTTGGTCTTCTCAGTGAAGAAGGTGAATTTGTGTTGCGTAAAGCGTTATTTACAACGTCATTTTATTTCGCCGTAGCCCTCGTTGCAACGTCGGCTTTTATAGAACCGCCAGTTCTAAGTTGGCGTGGCAACGGGGGCACTACATTTCAGGAACGCCTCTTCGACACCACTGACTCTGCACCCGTGCCTGATACTACCCACCCATACGCCGCCAGCACCAATCCCGCCGTACCTCAGGTAGACGCCGACCACGGCCGGTACGGTCCTGCGGGTTTAGACCAGGGCGTATGGGCGCTGTCGGGCGAAACAAACCATTATTCCGACAACAATTACTTTTCCGGCTGCTCCTCGATTCGCCGTCTCAGCGGCTGCGAAAAAACTCAGAGTATTTCAGACAGGCAGGTCGTTTATCCCCGGGTTCGCCCGGTGGAAACTTCGCAAGGAAGGGTATGACATTGATGAGCACCCTGTGCTCAGACGTTAAAGCGAAAGGAAAGGTGACATGAGAGTTTGCATAAAACGAATATTGTTATTGTTCCCGCTGGCTGTGCTGCTGGTGCAAACCGCATCAGCCAATCTGGTCAGCAATTATTACTCGGGCAGCACTCACTATAATGTGCCGTGGGATGAAGGTTATCTGCGGGGCAAAATTGAATTTGCCGTCTATGACAACCGCAACGAATACGAAGGACGCACCGGCCTGACCGCACCCGGCTCCGGCAGCTATGTCTATGCCTATCAGATATGGAACGACCAGCTAAACAGCGACGAGGCCGTCGCTTACTTTGCGATTCTGGGACTGGACGCCAGTAACATCTCCGGATTCGGCTACGACGAAGACATCACCGGCGGTGTTGAGCCATCCACAGCTCAATTCGTTGACGATGACGGGGTGTGGGAATGGTCCGATGACGAGGGCGGTTACGGTTTCATCCAGCTTGGGGACCATTCATGGCTTCTCGTATTCAGCAGCGATACCGATTGGGTGGAAGGAGATTACGAAATCCGCGGTATCGAAGACGACCCTTTTCCAAAACCTGATGTGCCTGAACCGGCTACGGCCGCTCTGCTCGGCGCCGGCGGCTATTTTCTGCTGAGACGTAAACGAAGAAACTGATTCGTGATTCGTGACAATTTAACAACAGCTATTTTATTCCACTAAATTTCCGCAACGGGGGCGGGGACACGGTGACAAAAGACAGTAAAAAAACTGCCAACAGATGTTCTGCGTTTTGGCTGACGCTTGTGGCGATGTGCCTGACGCCCAGCTTTAGTTACGGAGCGAAAATGGCCTTGCTGCTTCAACAAAGTCCCGTCGATGGAGGTTCAGTCGAGCCTGGTACCGGCGTCCACCGCCTGGAATGCGACTCGCAGATAACATTAAGAGCGGTGCCTCAGACCGGCTATCAGTTCGTCACCTGGCTGGGCGATGTCGATGAGCCGACTTCACCTGTCACCGAGGCATATATGGATTCGCCCAAAATCGTTATCGCTGTATTCGAACGCTCCCAGTACGAGGCCATCGAGGCTGCCGATATACTCTTCAGCAGGCCCGGTGGCGGGGGCGGCCTGAGAGCTTCAGCCGCTGACATAAGCAGTGGCGGCGGCGGCGGCGCAGGTAGACAAAAGTACAGCGGTCCTCACCGCAGAATCCACAGGCCGGAAAAAGAACCCGATGAATTCCCCGTCCCGGACGAAGGGCAAGACGACGAATTCCCGGTCCCGAATGCGGAAGTGCCCGAACCGGCAACCTTAACGCTGTTCGCGCTCGCAGGGGTATTAATAAGAATGCGAAGCAGAAAGTGGAGGTTATAAGACAAAAAGGACGTACCAGCAATTATAGATGAATTTCAACTGCGGGGTATGCAGCTAACAGATACGAGTAACTAATTCGTGCACCCCCCTAACCCCCGTAGGGAAGTTTGTATAGGGGCGGCTGTGTCTGAGCCGAAGGCTTGAGCTTTCGGCCGGCAGAGCCGCTCTCCTTTTTACTCGGCCCAAATCCGCTTTTGCCTTGCCTTCCGCGCGGTAAAACTTATAATCACCTGCCCGTATTAAAACAACCTTCGAGTCTATACACTGAAATAATCCTGATGAGAAGGAGACTTGTGTGACTAACGAACAATGGGAAAAGCTGCTGGGAGTTATTGAAGGTGAGGTCTTCGACCCGCCGGCTGTGGGGTTCATTATCGACAGCCCCTGGCTGCCGAACTGGGCGGGGATAACAATTATGGATTATTTCTCCAGCGAGCAGAAGTGGTTCGAAGTCAACCTAAAAGCAATAAAACAATTCCCTGATATTATTTTTATACCCGGCTTCTGGTCCGAGTACGGAATGTGCACCGAGCCGTCGGCGTTCGGGA
>CAYSTP010000060.1:0-11793 GCA_964434085.1 uncultured Pirellulales bacterium | reverse complement strand
GTCGAAAAGCTGGATTTCAGTTTGTGCCTCTGCCATTTCTGAATCCTTTCAAATGAGGTCCGATCTCGTTTTTCACACAACAACTCGTCTCGGCGAAGACCGAGCCGTAGCCGGGAGCGCACAGCGGCATAGAGTATACCTGTATTATCGGTTGTTTCACAGAGTTTTTTTAGTCTTTTGAGTGGCTGCTCAGACCTCGCCGGGCGCCTCTTGCGGGACGCCTTCATCCTTCTTTTCGACGGACGTGGATATCTTATACGCGCCGTCGAGCCACGCGCCCAGGTCTATCAGCCTGCAGCGTTCACAACAGAAGGGAAAAAACCGGGCCGAATCAGCATCTTGAGACTCTGGTGCCTTTATACGTCCTTTGCAGGTGGGACATCTGTAAATCATAGGAATTCGCAACAAATCATTGCGGCTCGCCGGGGGCCAGGCCGTTTTCAATCAGCCTTGCATATTCTACCGAATATCTTGCCCAAGGCGTGGCCTCGAGCCGTGCTCTGCCAATCCTTTTGCCCGTACCAACGCAGATACCGTACGTTCTCTGGTTGATGCGGTCAAGGGCTTCATCAATTTGTTGCAGCAGTTTTCTTTCGCCTTCCATCAGGTCCAGAGCCAGCTCCTGTTGATAGTTGTCCGTCCCTATGTCAGCCATGTGAATAGGCATCGCCGACAGGTCCCCCGCAGCGTCAATTCGCGAATTCTTCAGTGCCTCGTCGTGTATCTCATTGACGTCACCGACCAGCTCGCGGCGCTTGGCGAGGAGCAATTCCTTGAAGTGCTCAAGGTCTTTAGCGGTAAGCCTTCTGTGGTTTTCACCGCCCTTGCTGCCCTTTCTTTTGTTATTGTTACCAGCCACTTTTGTCCTTGCCACTGTTGCTACCTAAAGTCGCGCCTTTGCCGAAACTAACATTATACCAGATTACGAGGGTTAAGTTAATTGCTTCTTGACGGTCAGCCCTGCCATCGGAGTCAACGCCGCGGACAATAACAGTTCCGTCCGGAACTGTGTTGTTAAGGACTTGTCCGAAAAGGGCTTATGTAATATATTATAGGTCGTTCCGTGGAGGGTGTTTGTAGGTGGGTCTAAAGATTTTTATGGGCTTGGCCATCCTGTGGACTATCCTTTGCAAATCTACCCAAAGGCAAAAAAAATTTCCCTTTCTCAACCATACCTTCGAATGCTGTTACGCCGAACACCTCCTGGATTCGCTTGCGGACGAATACGTCATTGGTGTCACCGAGATGATAGTTTTTGTCGTACATGAGCAAAGCTCTGTCGCAATACTGTATTGCAAGATTGATGTCATGAGTAACTGCGATAATCGTTTTACCTGTTTGTTGCTGAGCCTCTTTGAGCAGGTCATAGATACCAACCTGGTGTTTGAAGTCCAGAAATGTTGTTGGTTCGTCCAGCAGCAGTATCGGGCTTTGCTGCGCCAGGGCCCGTGCAATGAATACTCGCTGCCTTTCACCTCCGCTGAGCTGACGAATCGGCCGTGATGCAAACCGGCTGGTGTCGGTCATATCCATCGCCCCGGCTATTATTTCCTTGTCCCTTTCCGACTCGAAGCCGAGCGCCGGCAGATACGCCGTCCTTGCCATAGCCACCACTTCAGCTACGGTAAAGTCGAACACCGGCACAAACCCCTGCCGCACCACCGCCACCTTGCGCGCAAGGGCCTTGACTGAATATGTGTTTATGTCTGCTGCATCTATTCTAATCCGTCCATGCTGGGTCTTGAGCAGTCCGCATATAAGGTTCAGCAGGGTGCTTTTGCCCGCCCCGTTCGGTCCTGCAACGGCAAGGAATTCTCCCGCCTCGACCGCAAAGCTCATATCTTGTAGTATAGTTTGCGGCCCATACGCGAAGCTTACATTTTCAATTTCAATCAGGCGGCTCATCTTACCCAGCTAACCTTTCTGCTGTACCTGGCCAGTAATACCAGGAAAAACGGCCCGCCGGCAATTGCAGTAATCACCCCGACCGGCAGCTCCGCCGTGCTGAACGCCGAACGGGCAATTGTATCGGCGATGACCAGAAAGGCCGCCCCGAAAATGGCGCTTATTGGTATTAGCTGACGATGGTCAGGGCCGAAAATCAATCGGCAGGCGTGAGGTACTATCAGCCCGACAAACCCTATCAATCCGGTCAGACTGACCGCTATGGCGGTGATAAATGCGGAAGCCGCAAAAGCGACGAGCTTTATTGTTTTTACATTGACGCCGAGCGACTTTGCATCCGCCCATCCCAGCGCAACGACGTTCATTTTTTGCGCAACAGCGGACAAGACTATAATTCCACCGGTAATACAGCACAGGCTCAACACCAGAGTTGTTGTATTTTTGTCTGTTAGATTACCCATCAGCCAAATCGCGGTGTCTTTGACTTGTTCGCTTGTTGCTATTGAGGTCAGGAACATAATAACCGCCGAGAACAGGGCGTTGATGACCACTCCCGCCAGGAGCAGCGAAGTGGTAGCCCCGCCGCCCGAGCCGAAATGGCCGATGAACCAGACTAACCAGACGGTGCCGAAGGCCCCGCAAAATCCGAACAAAGCCCTTGCAGAGCTGCCCCATAACGTAAAGCTGACCCCGCAGGTGATAGCTATAACCACGCCTAAAGCCGCACCACTTGATATACCGAGGATATACGGGTCGGCCAGCGGATTGCGAAGTATGGCTTGCAGTGTTACACCCGAACAGGCCAGTGCCGCCCCGACAATCGCAGCCAGAAGTATTCTCGGCAACCTGATTTGAAAGAGAATCTGATAGTCAACTTTACTTATTGTATGTTGGCCTATTCCCAAAAGGCCTTTGAGACGCACAAGCATGTCGGGGCCAACGAAAACACAAACGGCGGCGATGATGAGCAATATAGCAGCGCAAACAAACAACTTGAAAAGCAGGTTTCTAATGGTCAGATATTCGGGCATCTTTATGGTTTCTTTATTTGTGTAACAGTTCCGCAATCAATTCGACCCCCTCGGGCAGCCTCGGCCCCAGCCTCAATGTAGTGTCCGGGTCTATGACATATATTCTTTTGTTCTTCACGGCTGGCAGCAGGGGGTATTTCCGCCAGAATTCCTCTGCCGCCTGCTGCTCTTTAATAATATCGTTTTTTGACATAGCCGAATGTATTATCACCTCCGCCTTGCTTGTAAGAATGTTTTCAGAACCTATCTGTGGATATTGCATCAGGGTGGGCCCTATGGCATTTTGGCCGCCCGCTAATTCTATCAGTTCGTTTATAAATGTCTTTCGTCCCGCCACCCGGACCGGCTCATCCTGAACGACCCAGAGCACTCTGGGCCTGTTTAACGAGTCATATTTGTTTTTTATCTGCCCAAGCTGTGCATCGATTCGTTCAATTAACTTTTCGGCGGCCGTTTCAGCCCCGGCGGCCTTGCCAATCTCTTCGATTGCCGCCCTTAGCTGCTCCAGCCTCTGCAGCTCGACGGTCAGAACATTATATCCCAGGCGTTTGAGACTGTCTGCGACACTTTTTTGTTCCAGGAACCACAGGGTAATAACCAAATCGGGCTGACACTCGATAACGGCTTCGGTGCTGGGCCTGAAAAAAGCTCCAATTTTTTTTAATTCCTTTGTTTGTTCCGGGTAATCGCTGTCGTCGGACACGGCTATCACCCTGTCACCGAGCCCCAGCTCGAACAGAATCTCCGTTATGTTCGGTGCCAGCGAAACTATGCGCTGCGATTCATTTTTAGGATTGTCTGTAGCCATCTTGGTTTGGACAGAACGACGAAGGTATGTCCCAGTCAGCACTAACGCCATGACGGGAATAACAATACCGACAAGAAACACGATTCTTACTCTGCTTTTGTGCATTGTCAGGTTCTTTTGAACTGCTTTTCCAAATCCGCGATGGAAAATCTAAGGACAGTAGGCCGGCCGTGGGCGCATCGGCTGGAAAGCTCACATCTGTCTTTTTCGACTAACAGTTGCTCAATCTCAGCCGCCGTCAATTTTTGCCCTGCTTTGATTGCGCCTTTACACGCTGCCATATTGGTAACCTCATCGAGCAAAGTCTCAGCATCGAATTGTTTTCCTTTGTCTGCAAGCAAATCAAGCAGGTCGCGTACAAATTCAACCACGCTGACATTTGCAAGCAGGCTCGGAAATGACTGCACGGCAACTGTTTTCGGTCCGAATGGCGCCACTTCCAAACCAAGTTTTCCAATTATCTCTGCATTCTCTTCCAGCGTTTGTTGCCCGGATGTACTTATCTCGAAGCTCTCCGGCAAAAGAAGTTTCTGCGACTCAAGGGTCTGGGCTGTTATTCGTTGCTTGAGCTGGTTATACAGGATTCGCTCGTGAAGGGCATGCTGGTCCAGTATCTCAAATCCTTCCGGTGTCTGGGCTACAATGTAGCTGTCGTGGATTTGAAGAAAATTCTGCTGTGGCTGCTGCAATTTCTCCTGCCGCAACGGTTCGTAAATCGCGCCGGCTTGTTGGGCTCGTTCCTTAAGCGATGAGGAGGTTTTAGCTCTCACGTCGCGGAACGTGAAACGGTCCTGAGCTTCGACCGGCCGGTGTTTCCTGAAGAACTCGTCCATCGCCTGACGGATATTCGCCGCATGCTCATCCTGGTCCTTCGCCTGTTGCAGTGGGGCGGTGCTTACTTGTGTAATGGGTATTCTGCCCTTCGTATCGAGGTTTGAACTGAGCAGCTTTTCTCGCAGCACCGCCAGGACCTGGGAATGAACCAGATTGGCATTGTAGAAGCGAACTTCAATCTTCGTGGGGTGCACATTCACATCATAGTCTTCGTACGGCATTTGAATGAAAAGAAAGACCACCCCAAAACGCTCCGATTCGAGAAAAGTTCGATAAGCCTCACGTATAGCATGAGAAATGAACTTATCCCGGATGAATCGGCCGTTGAGAAACACATATTGGAGCTTATTACTTGTTCGCGAAATATCAGGCCGACCCAGAAAGGCGCGAATACTTAATCCCTTCTCCTCGCTTTGGGTTTCTATCAGGCCCTGTGCTATCTCTTGCGAAAAAAGCCCTGCGATTCTCTCGTGCAATGATTGACTGCCGGACAGATTGTATAGTTCACGGCCGTTGTGGCTCAAGGTAAATTCGATGCTGTCATTCGCAAGGGCGGTCCTCGTAAATTGCTCAATGACGTGCGTCATTTCGGTATTCACAGTCCGCAGGAACTTCCGCCTCGCCGGCAGCTTGTAGAACAAGTCCCGTACTTCGATTCGGGTCCCGTAATCACAACTGCCCGGCCTGACCTCACTCTTGGCCCCGCAGTTAATCTCAACCGAGTAGCCTTGCAATGAATCGCGGGTCCTGCTGATTGCCTTTACCGCGGCGACCGAGGCTATACTCGCCAGAGCTTCACCCCTGAATCCCAGTGTTGCAATCGCTCGTAAGTCTTTGCTGGTATGTATCTTACTGGTAGTATGGGGTTCAAAAGCCCGGCCGAGGTCGTCGCCGTCCATCCCGAATCCGTCGTCTGCAACCGATATGAGTTTCCTGCCCCCGTCTTCGACGGCGACGTCAATTCTCGTTGCCCCCGAATCGATACTGTTTTCCACTAATTCCTTGACGACGCTGCCCGGCCGCTCGATTACCTCACCGGCGGCTATCATATTTATCATATTATCGTCAAGAACAGCTATTTGACCCATACCACTTTATTGTATTCGTTTCTTCGCTGAATTCCACCCTTTCATTGTGATGAAAATTAGTCCGCACGTTAGACAGTTTTTTTACGAAAACAGAACGTACGTTCAGTAATCATATCACCTAGCTCTGGCCATTTTCAGCGCCTGTTTGGCTGAAACACGGCAGGCCCTGCCGTTGCGGTTTATAATAACATACTGTCCAAGCAACGCTTTTTTTCTTAGTTCTTCTCGAACTGCTTTTCTAAGGCATTTGCCGGCCTCTATTGCCATTTTATCGGTTTGCTTTGTAGTCATCTGATTGCCTCAAAATTCTTGCATATATATCCTGATTCAAAATAAGTCTGCCTTTGCTGTCCTGTCGGAAAACAGGAACTGGATTAGGTCTGGAATTATCATAACAAATTATTCTATCGCAAAGGGGAATATAAATTTTTAGAAAATTGTTCATTATGCGAGGGAAACGGCGGTAAATTGTATTATCGGGAATATCATGCCCGCCGTGCTCAACGCGCTCACGCACCCTCCTTTTTGAAAAAGCTGCATCAGGTATCCATAAGAAGAACAAAACCACGTGCCAGCCGTCCCCTTTGAGTTTTTTAAGCAGGTTGATATGGCTTCGGCCTGCCAGTGTCGTTTCAAAGGCGAAATCTGCCCGCTTGTCGATATTTGTATGTATTTCAGTAAGAAAAATACGGCCCGCCTCGTATTGGGCTGATAATGAGTCAAAAGGTGAAATACCATAAGCGATAAGGTCGGCATTGACAAAGTTGCGACAGCCTGCTATTTGCGGCAAATAGCGTAACGCAAATGTAGTTTTTCCCGAACCGTTTGGGCCTGCAATAATAAAACAGGTTGGTTTCCGCTTTTTCCCCATCAGGTGTTAGAACGGTAAAACCTTATTAAATCCGAAGTCCGATTTTAACTTTCAACCTCCAACATCGAACGTTCAATGTTGAATGTTCGGTGTTCGAAGTTCATCTTTGAATTAACGATTGGCCTGTCATTTCAACTGGCTTAGGCAGGTCCATCATCTCCAGAAGTGTTGGTCCCACGTCTGCCAACTTCCCGCCCTCGCGGAGCCTGCATTTTTTGAATCTGTCGTCAAAGACAATAAGCGGAACGTCGCCGATTGTATGCGCAGTATGCGGCTTGTCGTTACCTTCCGACATCTTCTCGAAGTTGCCGTGGTCGGCTGTTACAATCGCTGCGCCGCCCATGGATTTTACCTTATCCAGCACCTTGCCGACACACTCATCAACAGCTTCGGCCGCCTTTATCGCTGCGTCCAGGATACCTGTATGGCCGACCATATCAGGGTTTGCAAAGTTTGTGACGATTACGTTATATTTGTCCGAATCAAGTCTTTCGAGCAGAACGTTTGTCACTTCATATGCGCTCATTTCAGGCTTGAGGTCGTATGTCCTCACGCGAGGCGATGGAACTATCTGTCGGTCTTCTCCGGCGAAAGGCTTTTCGGTATAGTCGTTGAAAAAGAACGTTACATGTGCGTACTTTTCCGTCTCGGCGCAGCGGAACTGCTTCAAACCGAGCGAGCTCCAGTACGCACCGAGTATGTTTTTCATCTTAGGCGGCTTCGGAAACGCAACCGGCGCCGGTATCGTCGCATCATATTCGGTCATACAGACATAACAGATGCCCGGCCTGGTAGCTCTGGTAAATTCCTTGAAGTCGTCCTGGACAAAGGCCCTGGTTATCTCACGAGGCCTGTCGCCGCGAAAATTAAAGAAGACCACGGCATCGCCGTCCTGGACAATCCCGATAGGCTCGTTCTGTTCGTTGATAATGCATGTCGGCTCGATGAACTCGTCCGTTATCTGGTTTTCATAGCTTTGGCGGATAGCTTCAGCGGCGTTTTTTGCCTTGTGCCCTTTGCCGAACCGCATGCATTCATACGCACGCTGAACCCTGTCCCATCGGCTGTCGCGGTCCATTGCATAGAAACGGCCTATCACCGTAGCGATTCGCCCTGCGCCGATTTCGGCTGCCTTCTTTTCGATTTGCTCGATGTAACCGGCGCCGCTGTCGGGCGGTGAATCGCGCCCGTCGGTAAAGGCGTGTATAAATGTATTCTCGATACCGTTTCTCTTTGCAAGTTCTAATAGACCATAGAGATGGTCGAGCAGGGAATGGACGCCTATGTCACTGCAAAGGCCCAGAAGGTGCAGCCGGCCGTTATGCTCTTTAATGTACTTAATCAAATCGAGAAAAACCTTGTTCTCGAAAAAAGACCCGTCCTCGATTGCTATGCTCAATCTGACGGATTCCTGCGGTACTATTCGACCGGCCCCGAGGTTCTGATGACCGACTTCGCTGTTGCCCATCGTCCCTTTCGGCAGTCCCACCGCCCGGCCGCTGGTGTGTATCAGGCAGTTTGGATACTCGGCCGTCAGCATATCATCAACCGGAGTATTCGCCATCTTGACGGCGTTGAACTTATCCTGCGATGCGTCCGGGTTATAGCCCCAGCCGTCCCGTATAATCAGAACCACCGGGCGCACGTCGAGTTTGACTTTTCCCATTTACCTGTAACCTTTCAGCCAAAATGACACAGACGAGGCGATGCCTCGTCCGCATAGACCCTTTCTGCCTGTAATCCTGCCGACTCGGACTGCTTTGTCGGCGAAATTGGTTCAATATCATATATGCGCCGCCGGGATATGTCAAAATATTTCATCTGTCGCCACGGAGGACGCTCTGCGGCAGGGCGAAAATCTTTGACAGCCTAACCTTCTTTTTTATAATAATTTGTAAAATGGCTCGGCCATCCCATCAGGGAGCGCCGATACTATAAAAGAAAGGGACGATTTCGCCTCGTTCGTTGGTTGCTGAAGGAAAAAAGATATGTTCCAAAGCGCGAAAATGAAGCTTGCCCTGGCTATGTTAGGCGCCTGCGTTTTACTTTGCCTTGTTGTCGGTTGTCACGGACGCCTCGGTAAAGGCAATTCACCTGTGGACCTTTATGTCGATGCGGTTATGTTGCACGAGGCCGGCTATCCGAACGAGGCCATAGAAAAACTCGATGCAGCCATCAAGAAAGAAGAGGATTTCTCTCAGGCCCATTCGCTCAAGGGTGACATTTATCAGCAGATGCAGCAGTATGAAGAAAGTGTTGAGGCCTATCAGAAGGCAACAGAGCTCAACGCCTGGTCTTTCCATGATTTCTTTAATCTTGGCAGGGTGTATCAAGTCATGAAGAAATTTGCCCAGGCTGTCCGAGCCTACGTAAGGGCGTGTGAATTACAGCCGGAGCATCTGCAGGCCCATATCAACACGGCAAAGTGTTATAACCAGCTGCAGCAATACGACAATGCATTGCTCTACGCCCAACGGGCCGAACAGATAGAGCCGAACGTTACCGAATTGCAGCAGATTCTCGGCGATGCTTACGAGGGCAAGGAAGACTACGAGCAGGCAATCAGTTCATATAAGCGTGCACTTGAGCTGGACGCCGACAACCCTCAGGTGATGACTGCCCTGGCTGTTGCCTATCTGAGAACCAATCGTAATGAACCGGCAAGGCAGTTACTTACCTCTGCGGTTGAGCTGGACCCCCAAAACGGCCGGGCATACAGACACCTGGCATTTTGTTACCTGAGACTCTATGAAGAAAACGCCTCCAGGTACCGCCAGTTGGTGCAGCAGGGCACCACCGATAAGACGTTGCTGGAGGGTATGTTTGGCCGCGGTGACGAAATGGTCGCCAAGGCAATCGACAATTACACGCGTGCGATAGAGATGGACCCGGACGATTGGGACGCCCACCGCGGCCTGGGTGTCGCCTACATTATCGACGGCAAGCAACCTGATGGTACAGTTGACGAGTTTCTCAGGGACATGGCAATTGAGCACTGGCGAAGGTCGCTCCAGATTAACCCCGACCAGCCGCGGGCCGACAGGCTCAGAAACCTAATCGCCAAATATAGAAACCAGTAAACACACCCGGTGCCGATGTTGTTATGACGGATTTCGAAAGTGGACACCAATTCGCTCGACCCAATCGAGGTCACCCCTTTCTAAAAAGCTTGTCACGCAAATTACCCGCCACCGCAACGCATTTTCTTTTCTGGTCCATAGCTATAGCAGCCCTTGTTCTGGACCTGCTCACCAAATGGGCTGTATTCGAGTGGCTCAAGAACCGCTCTGCCGTGCTGATTATTGACGGCCTGTTGCGTTTTGTTGCGGTTCACAATGACGGTGCGGCCTTCGGAATTTTTGCCGGACACCCCAATTGGCTGATTGCTGTCTCTTTCGTGGCACTTGCCATAATACTCTGCATCTTCCTGTTCGGCGGTTCAAAACAGAAAATCATGCATGTCGCACTTGCCTTTTTCACCGCCGGAATATGCGGCAATCTGTATGACCGTCTTTTCAACAACGGACTGGTGAGGGATTTTATCGATGTCGGACTCAGCGAAAATCTGCGCTGGCCCGCCTTCAATCTCGCCGACTTGTTCCTGTGTATCGCCGTCGGCCTGATGATGATAGCGGTTTATCTCACTGAGAGGCCTTGTCGAAAACGTGCTCAGCGACAAAAATAGGGGCCTTGGCCGCTACGGACAGGGCAATGGCATCGGAGGGGCGCGAATCAACCTCAACAACCTCACCGTTGTAACGCAGGCACAGCTTTGCGTAGAAAGTGTGATGCAGCAGGTCGGTTATCACAATCTTTTCAATTTTAGCGCCGAGTGCAGTTAGTACCTGCTCGAGCAATTCGTGCGTCATCGGCCGCGGGGGCACAAGACCCTTCAGCCGCCGGTCAATCGCAAAAATCTCGACTATCCCGATGACAATCGGAAAGCCGCGGTTGCCGTCACGTTCCTTCAGTACAATGACCTGCTGGTCGGAGGCCTCGTTTATGATTATCCGCGAAAGTTCGACCTCTATTTCCACTTGCGCACCACCTTTTTCATTTGCCGCTCTGCAGTTGGGCGACGTGTTCTTCGATTACCTCCAACTGCTCGGTAAGTTCATTTAATCTCTGCTTAGCCTGTTCTACGACCTCCGGCCTCGCCTTGTTTACAAAATTCTCGTTCGCAAGTTTCGCTTCAAAGCCTTTTTTTGCCTGCATGGTTTCTTCTTTTTGCTTTGTAAGCCTTTTCAGCTCAGCCTGCGGGTCAATCGCACTGTGCAGGTATATTTGCATCTGTTCGACAATCGCCGCCGCCGCGTTAGCCGGCTTGGCGAGTCCCGCCCTGGCTCCAAATCCTTTCAAACCTGCCGGTTGACGGATAAGGGCAGCGTTTTCATTCAGTATCGCGGCAATTGCGGTATCAGCCCCAACCGAGGCGTCCATCTTCTTGCCCGGAGTTATATTATATTTGCTCCGCAGGTCCCGCAAGGTTCGGATGACCGTCTGGATACATTCGATATTTGCCTCAGCCGCATCGTTCTTAAGAGCATCTATTCTGCTCGGCCAACCAGATATAACCAAAGCTTGTGTTTTACCAGTCTCAGCCAGGCCTTTAAGCTTTCGCTGCGGCACAACTTCGTTGAGTTTCTGGAAAATACCTTCGGTGATAAACGGCACGAACGGGTGCAGTAGGCGCAGTGTCTGGTCAAGCACGAACGCCAGTACGTTCTGTGCATTGTCCTTTTGCTCGTTGTCCTGTACGCGCGGTTTCGCCCATTCTAAAGACCAGTCGCAAAAGTCGTTCCAGAAGAATTTATACAGCTCGTTTATCGGCTCGCTGAATTTATAACTCTCAAGACAATCATTCGTCCGCTCGATTACCTTAGCCAGCCTCGATAGTATCCACTCATCGGCCAGCGTTAGTTTCTCTTTATTGAACGCGGCAGGGTCCGTACCCTCCAGATTCATCAGACAGAATCTCGACGCGTTCCACAGCTTGTTGCAGAAGTTCCGCCCGATATCGAACTTCGGGCTTGTGTTTGCCTTGCGACCATCGGGCAGCTCCATCTCCACGACCGGCATCCGAACGTCCTGGGTCTCGGTCGTCATACTGGCCAGCGTAAAACGCATCGCGTCCGCACCGTGTGAGTCTATCGCCACCAGCGGGTCAATCCCGTTGCCGAGGCTCTTGGACATCTTTCGCCCCTCGCCGTCCTGTATCATCGCGTGGATATACACGTCGCTGAACGGAATATCACC
>CAYSTP010000059.1:0-12018 GCA_964434085.1 uncultured Pirellulales bacterium | reverse complement strand
TGGCGGGTAAATGTCCCGTTGTGTTCTACGGCAGGGCCGGCGGAGGCGTACCGACGGTCGAGCAGGTACTCGAAAGAATAAAACAACTATGGACACACAAAGATAAAATGTAATGAAGACGATATTTAAGCGAACTAAAACATATAAGGATGTTCCGACGCATTATTGCCCCGGATGCGGGCACGGTATTGCCCATCGGCTCGTGGCAGAGGCCATAGACGAGCTCGGTATCCGCGAGAGGACCATCGGCATCGCTCCGGTCGGCTGTGCAGTGCTCGCGTATGACTATCTCGATGTCGATATGGTCGAGGTTGCCCACGGCAGGGCGCCGGCTGTTGCTACGGGAATGAAAAGAACGAACCCCGACATGATAATCTTTTCATATCAGGGTGACGGCGACCTTGCTGCAATCGGCACCGCTGAAATCATCCACGCCGCCCACAGGGGCGAGAAAATCACCGTTATATTCATAAACAACGCTATCTTCGGAATGACCGGCGGACAGATGGCGCCGACAACTATCATCGGCCAGGTCACGGCGACCACGCCGCAGGGCAGAGAAGTGGCTGCGTCAGGTTATCCGCTGCAGGTTTGCGAACTGCTTTCGATAATGCCGGGCGCCATATATATCGAGCGCTGCGCCCTTCATAAGCCCGGGCAAATCAGAAAGGCAAAACAGGCTGTGCGACACGCCTTCGAGTTACAGGTAAACGACGCGCCGGGTCTGTCTTTAGTGGAGCTGCTCTCGCCCTGCCCGACCGGCTGGAGGGTTTCACCTCCCGATGCGCTTAAATGGATTGAAGATGAAATGACCAAGGTCTTTCCGCTTGGATGCTTCAAGGATTACCAATCTAAGGTTTAGAGTTGGAAATAATGCAGGCGACAAAAACCGACATTTACGAGGAAGTCATCATCGCCGGCTTCGGCGGCCAGGGCATCATACTGGCTGGCAAGCTGCTTGCCCAGACCGCTATGCTATCGGGTATGGAGACAACGTACATGCCCAGCTACGGCGCCGAGATGAGAGGCGGCACCGCCAACAGCATGATAGTAATCACAGAAAAAAGCATCGCCTCGCCCATGGTAACAAAACCGACATCGTTGATTGTAATGAACAAGGCCTCGGCCAACAAATTCGCACCCCGTGTCAAACCCAACGGCCTGGTTGTGTACAACAGTTCGCTTATCGACGAGCTCGGGCAAATCGACGGCTCGATTGACGTCCTCGCCGTACCAGCCGACGATATAGCGGTCGAGCTCGGCAATCTGAAAATAGCCAATATGGTCATGGTCGGCGCATATCTTGCGAAAAGGGGTCTGCTTGCGGTGGACCAGGCTGCGCAGGCACTGCCGTATGTTCTTGCTGAACGTTATCACAAGACACTGCCGATAAATATCGAAGCACTGCACCGAGGCGCCGAACTGGCAAAAGGTACAAGTTGAGTATCCTTTGTTGATATGAGAACAGAATCTCTAAAAACCGACCAGCTCACAAGGCTTTTTGCACGTAAGCCGCTCAACTTCACACTTCGCATGGCCCCGATGATTGACATAATTTTTCTGCTTTTGATTTTCTTTATGATTTGTGCAAAGTGGCGGCCCGAAGAACAGTTCCTGCCCCTGCAGCTACCCACAGCAGGTGCAGCCGAGATACCGTTGGTCAGGCCTGAACCGCTTGTCATATATATAACCGCACAAAACTACGGCTGCGACGTCCAGATAGGACAATTAACCAATATCCCAATCGGACAAGACCGTGTGGAACAGGACCTGGCCTGGCTCATCGAAAAGCTGCATGATATTCTCACAGCCCAGCACAGATTTGCGTCCGACCCGGTTGAAATCATTTGCGACCCTGCGGTCAAGTGGGACTACTTCGCCAAAATCTACAACGTACTTTACGGCGCGGGCCTGAGCGATATCACCTTCTGTCTTACGGAGTCGCCGTAATATGTCCCATGTGCGCGCCGTAGTGTCACTGTTTCTCTGCTTCTTGGCCTTTATTGCGCACTGCTTCGCCGCCGGGAATCCGCCGACAGCCGAGGATGTGAACACCCTGGCCGAACTTGCCAAACTGACCACCAACGGCTTCTATCAGCACACCTTTGAAGTCCGAATGCGCCACGAATTCGCAGGGCGATTTTTCTGTGAAGAGGACCGCCTGGCTTTATACAGTTCGGCTTACAACAGCTCCGGGCAGCTTGCCGACCTCACCGTTCAATTCGAAGATATCATCCGCCGAGTCGAACAATATCCGCATAAAGACTGGAACCAGCGATTCGGTCGAACCGGTCTGTATGAAGAGGCCTCCGGCCAGTTATTCAGCGCCAAACTCAGTAAATTCGGAATCGATTACTACGCAGTCCTCGCTGCTGATAAAGACGCCGGCGCCTTAGCCAAAGAATTACTACAGCAAATCGATTCGCTCACCGAATCACAGAATCCTTTCTACCTGCAACTGCTAAAAGGTAAGACGCTTGCAACATTAGCCAAGACCGACCCCAACTATACACCGGCGGCAGAGCGGCTTTTTAGCGAACTGCGTGAAAGGTCCGACACCAGCCAGCGGCTGGCATTTCTGGCGTCTATCGAACAAATAAAGCTGGAATCGACAAAAAAAGATATAGAAGCGGACCGATTGGCCAGCGACCTTATCAAAAGCAAACTCACTGATGAGCTCGAAGTGCTCCTGCCGCTTGCATTTGTGCAAAGAGGACTCGGCCTGGTCAATTCCTATGATGACCTGCTCCAGTCGAATCCACACGCCCGTATCGCCGCCGCCGATATAACGCTCGCCTGGCTCGAGTCCGGCCACGAGCCGGCCAATCCGCTCGATGGCGTCCTTGCCGCCGAAGCAGCACTACGAGACGGTCCCAAGAAGCACAAAGAATTACTTTTAAAGCTTGCCCGCCGGAACACTTCCGCCAGTCCCGTGATAGACTACGCAGCCGCAGTGACCGCCGCCGACAGTAACGAGCCGGAAGCTGTCTATCTTCTGATGCGAGCAGGCGAAGTTCTCGATGCGCAGTCCGCCCAGGTCCTTCAGACGACCGCCGAACAAATCGCCGCACACGCTGCAAAGCTCGCCTACAGGGTCTTCGTCAAAGAGCCGAACCAATGCGAACTCGCAACCGGCGCTTTCGAGAATTACTTCGACCTTGCAGGCGAATCACCCGACCCCAATCTTCAATATATTTATACTCAGGTCCTGGCCCTGTGCGGACAGTACCGGCAGGCCGTTGATATGTTAAAAAAGATACCTCCTTCGGCCGAGAAGCTCTATCCGAAGGCTCAGCTCGATTTAATGAGCGCGGAAATAGCCTCAGGATTAAATCCTTCAATTTTTGACCGTACCAAATATGCCCCGCTGTTTTCGCGGTACCTGCGCGGCGCCGATGATTGCATCTATCTTGAGCAAGCAACCGTACTGCTGCAGGATTATCTCAAGGAAATTGAAATTCTCGAAACCGACCCGGCTGCGCCGGAAGCGAACGAGCCGGTCTATCCTGATACCGTAAAGTACTCGAAAAAAATCTCGCGTTTTCTCTATGATTGTACTCGGGACCACAAACGCGCTTCTATCCTCGCAGAGTTCACCGCTTTAGACCCTGATACAACCGACGAAGAATTAACCGCCGCCTCCGAACTGCTGACCGGGCTACAGAACTTGGACACCGAGCCCGATGTGCTCCGTGCACAGGCACGTCTGGACCAGCGAATGGGTAATTTCGCCGGAGCCGCTCGCCTATGGGCCCGGATTGCACAGCTCAATGAAACCGCTAATCAGAACTCACAGGCCTGGCAGTGGTGGCGGGCCAAATACTACCACCTCGAATGCGCCGCCAAGGCCGGTAATAACAGCGGCGACATTGCACATGCCATTGACGTCCTGCGAGCTACTTATAAAGATATTCCCGGCCCCTGGTCGGCGAAACTGGAATCGCTGGCACAGGATTGCATTAGGTAGCCCTTTTTGTCAAAAGCCTTGCCCGGCGGTGCCGGCTGTGTTAAAATAGGTGCCTGAATAACTATGTAAACCAGACAGCGGCGAAAGGCAATCATGGCCAAGAACTCGAATACCACTAAGAGCAAGGCGATTTGTAGTTTTTGCGGACGTGCATCCACCCAGTCCGACACCTTTATAGAAGGACCTAATAAGGTCTATATCTGTCCAGACTGCGTCGACCTGTGCCACAACATAATCACGCAGAATCGCAAAAGACTGAGCGGCCCTAAAATGACGCGCGACCAGATGCCCAAACCGCGTCAGATAAAAGAATATCTCGACCAGTATGTCATCGGTCAGGACCACGCAAAAAAATATCTCGCCGTCGCCGTGCACAATCACTACAAGCGCCTTATGCACAGCGACTCCGAGGACAGCGAAATCGAGCTCGACAAATCCAACGTCCTGCTTATAGGGCCGACCGGCTCAGGCAAGACCCTGCTTGCCCGCACCCTTGCCGCCTTTCTCGAGGTCCCCTTCGCCATCTGCGACGCGACGACTGTTACCGAGGCCGGATACGTCGGTGAAGACGTCGAGAACTTCCTGCTGCGACTGATTCAGGCGGCGGACTTCGATGTAGAAACCGCACAGCGGGGAATCGTCTATATCGACGAAATAGATAAAATCGGAAAGACCTACCAGAACGTATCCATCACCCGCGACGTCTCCGGTGAAGGCGTTCAGCAGGCCCTGCTCAAGATGCTCGAAGGCACTATCGCCAACGTTCCGCCCCAGGGGGGAAGGAAACACCCGGAGCAGTCCTACCTGCAAATCGACACCTCGCATATACTCTTTATCTGCGGCGGCACCTTTGTCGGGCTCGACAATATCGTCAAAAAACGCCTCGGCAAAAAAATGATAGGCTTCGATTCCGAACTGTCGCGGGCCACAGACGACAAAAGCGAGTACAGCGACATTATAAGCCAGGTCATACCCGAAGACATTATCGAGTACGGCATGATACCGGAAATGGTCGGTCGTCTGCCGGTCATTGCAACTTTGCAGGCCCTCGACGAAAACGCTCTAATCGACATTCTCACCAAGCCGAGAAATGCCCTGATAAGACAGTACCAGCGGTTCTTCGAGATGGAAGAGGCTGAGCTCGAATTTACCGACCAGTCCCTGCGTGCACTTGCGAGCAAGGCCCTCAAACGCGACACGGGAGCCCGCGCACTGCGAGCCATTACCGAAGAGCTGATGGTGGACCTGATGTATCAACTGCCCGATGAACCCAGGGGCGCAAAGTATGTTATCACCAAAGAAGTCGTCGAAGGCAAAGCCGAACCCTTCCGTGCCGGTGAAAAAAAGAAAAAAGAGTCAGCTTAGTACTTTGCCCCAGTCATTTTAGTCTTTATCCCGATTCGTCATGGCCAGTGTTGCCAGTCGCAGCCCGCTCGCGGAACTTTCCGCTGCCGCAACAAGGGCATATTGTGCATCTGCGCATCTGATATTCTTGTCGATACGCAGAACCACCACCCGCTCGTCCTCGGGCAAATTCTGCAGATGTCCATTCAGAGACCTCTGCATCATCTGCACCAGCTCGGTCCTGCCTGCGGCTTTTATTTTTTCAGTACCGACTACAAAACTGATTTGGCCCTCGTCCGTCCTGCGCATGGTAATCGTCGCAGGCCAGATTTGACCATCGTCGTCACCTTCGGCGAAGTTACACCCTTCCGGCAAATCTACCTGCGAACTTTCCGTTCCGATGAACTGAAACACCACCACAAAGAAAACAATCAGCAGAAAAACAACGTCAATCACCGGCGTCATATTGAAAGACACGCCCTGGCGCCCCGAACGCTCGGCAATCCTGAAGAGCATCATTTGCCTCTCTACTGTTTAGTGCTTCTTGCAGCAGCCCCAGGCGACTTTTCCTGGAAAGGCACTACCGGAACCTTACTGAGCTTAATTGCCTCAGACGCGGCCTGCCCGGCTCCGGCTTGGCGCTGTGCCGAGACGAGTCCCGCCGTCGTATCCTTCAGCACCTCGCGCAAAAGCGGCATGACGGCTTCGCTCTGTGTCACCGCCTCGCCGACCAGCACCTCGATACGATTTCTAAAAACCCCGTGCACCGCCAGCGCCGGTATCGCAATAAAAAGCCCCCAGAACGTCGTCACCAGGGCCACACCGATACCATCGGCTAACTGAGCCGGCTGAGGCTGGCCGCCGGCCGCGACAATGGCGTTGAAAAGCTTAATCATCCCGAAGACCGTACCGAACAAACCAACCATCGGCGAAACCCCGCCAATCAGACTCAGCCATTCGATTTTGCGAAGCAGCTTTGCCGCCTGGTCCTGAAGTGACTCCTGTATAACGCTTCGCATCCGAAACCAGTCACCTTTGCCCTTATCGAGCGCGTCACGCAAAGCGACGCTCACCAGGTCCCGGCGTTCGGCAAGTGCCTGCTGCAATCGCTCGTCACCGGCCGTATCTGTCTTGTTTTTCAATGGGTCGAAGCTGTTGTTGCCGATAAGAGTTTTTCTGTTTATTGTCAGCGCGTGCTCGACCACAAGATAGACGGTAATCAGTGACATCGGAAACAGTACGAACCACACTACCGGCCCGCCCGCGATAAAAAACTGCTCGAAAAAGTTTTGCCGCCGGTCCTGTGCAATCCTGACTGAATCCATACCGCCCGCAGCAATAATCACCGCAACGACTACCACCAACGCCGCCAGCAGCACAAACGCCCTGATTAGATTATTTCTCTTCATACTCACGCCGCCTTTAGAAACCCTCCCCTCTGACGCACACAAACCGCCCGCCGCTGAAGGCGGCTATACTTTCCAGCAGTCGCCGGTCACCTTCACTCGGCCAGAAACCTATGATATTGACCGTACAACCGCTCAGATACCTGCTTCGCAATTTGATGACATCTTGTCTGAATTGATAAGCATCACCTGTGGAAAGCTCGAAACCATCCGTCAGGAACAATATCACCTCCGGTCCGGCCCCGTCATCGTCTCGCATTTTCACGGCACCGGCGAATCCCGCCAAGGCGTTGGTCCGCCCCGCCGTATCGACCGATTTGATAAATGCCAGCGCCCTGGTCTTACCCTCCTGCGACGCCCGCACAAGTTTACCTGCCTCAAATCGCGTCACCCTGTCATCGCCGAAAAAAACTATGCCGAAATACTGGTCCGGCTGAAGGGCCAATATCGACCGCGACAGCTCGTCCTTTACCTGCCCGAACAAACCCTTCATACTGCCGGAGCAGTCCACCAGGTAGCAAAGGCGTCTGCAAAATGTTCCATTCGAGAAAAATGTTACCTCCTGCGGTGCGGGACCTTGCTGCGACCATGCAAGGTCGGCGTAGCTGCTCGATGTTGGAAATATAGATTCACTGTCGGCAGCCCGCACCTTTGATGCCGGAACCTCGCCTTCAATCGGCAAATCCGGTTGCTGCGGGATGAAATGCACATCCGCACCGTGTTTTATATTAGGCTTGGGAACCACAGGGCAGCTTTGCATGATACTTTTGACCTTCGCAAGGCGGGCCTGTTCCGATTGACCCGACGTCGATTGTGTGGATACTGGATGGAGCTTCGCCGCCGCTAAAACCGAAAGGACCGCTATATGGAATACGACCGAAGCCACAGCCGCCCACAGTTTGTATCGTCCATGACTCAACTGCTAATCCTCCGTTACTGACAGTAGGACACAGAGCCGCTCTAATCAGTCACCCGCACCTTTGATTCACCCTCCATTAATAAATCGTAAACCAGTATCACGTCTCCATTATACAGCCGAATGCATCCCCGCGATTTCGCCACGCCGATTTCGTGCGGGTCTTTCGTACCGTGAATCGCAAAACCGGTTCTGCCCTTGGCTTGGCCCTGAAGCCCGTCAAGGCTTATCCACCGCGAGCCGAGCGGATAATTCGGGTCGTCCGGCTCATACGTCCTGCCCGTATCCGGGTCGGTCCACCTGGGCTTAACGAGTTTTCCGCCCGGTCGGACCACCCACAATCCCGTCGGCGTCTCGTATCCGGGCTTACCCAACCCGACGGGAAAACTCCTGACAAACGTATCCTGCAGATACAGGTCCATCGTAAAGCTCGAACGGTACACCTTTGCGTTAAAGGGGCCGTTGATGGCCTTGATACTCTGGTCAGCCTGAAGGGCCTCCGGGCTTGGTATGCCGTTTATCTGCTGTAGTATCTGCCACGGAACCTTATATTTTTTGCCGACCGTGGAAAGCAAATCACCGCTCTGCACCTCGTACATCCCGCAGAGCGTATCTTTGGGGTAAACCGTCTTGCTGAACAGCCATTTATCAGCCAGTTTTGAAAGTTCCTGCTTGACGACCTTGCGCTGCTGGTCACTGATAGGTTTGCCCAGCAGCTCGTTGAGCATATCTCTGGCCTTGATAACCTCAATCGGCCTGGCACTTAGCAGGCGCATTGCCTCGTCGATAACCGCCGCCGCCTGGGCATCGGCCCCAATATTTGTCTCGGCGGCATTTTCCACTGGCGCCTCCGGTTCTTCCGACTCCACCGCTTCAACCTGGGTCGCTTCTAATTCTATTTTCTCCGGCGCCTCTTTTCTCTTTGGTTCCTCGGGAATCACCTCCGGCGGAGGTTCTTCGCCCAAATCAAGCGGCATGGAAAAACGAGCGGGCTGCTCGGGCGGCTCTTCTGCCACCAGCGCTGGTGCGGCAGGTGTTGGTTGCTCCTGCTGCGGTTGCCGTTGTTCCGCCTGCGAAGATTGTTTCTGTTCAGAGAGATTATACAGTGTAATAATCACAATCAGTATGATAGCGGCCGCTGCACCGGCAAAATATACCCGCCGTAAATACCGCGTCCGCGGCGTGACATACGTCCTTGATGGATATCGGGCCATCCTGAAATCCTTTCCGGCTACGGCTCGGCAACTTTATTTGTTGCGTTCACCTTCTTAGCGCCTTCGCCGAGACGAGTTCGCTACGATTCGGCCGAATTAAAGTACATTACCGTCTCATCGGTCACCAGCATATCGACCGGCACATCCTGCTGCGTCACCATTATCTGGTCCACCACCTGCTCAGCAAAGGCAAGACCGCACTTGACTGCCTTGAGCCCATCATGTGTAAAAAACCTGTCGTAATACGAACTGCCTCTGCCAAGACGGTTGCCCGACTTATCGAACCCCAATCCCGGCGTAATGACCATGCCAATCTCTTCAAATGGTATAGGTACGCCCTTGACCGGATTACGCAGGCCCCCAAACTCGGTCGAAAAGCCGGTCTCGAGCGTTTTAATCTCGACCGGAATCATGTGCCTTTGCTGCCACGATATCTTAGGAGCGGCCACCGTCTTGCCCGCCTGCCATGCGTACAAAATAGCCTCTGCGGTATCGACCTCATGCGGCAGCGAAAGATAGGCCATGACCGTACCCACCTTCGCAAACTGCTCAGTACGTATGAGATTCTGGCAGACCTTTCTACTCCTCTCGACCCTCTCTTCGGGGCTCATATCGAGAAGCACCCTGCGGAAATGCTGTCGCAACTGCGTTTTGTCCATTTACCCGTCCTTACCTAAACTGCCCTTTTTGCTATCTTTTATCAGCCGCTGGAGCTTTTGTAAATACTCGCCTATGTTTTTTTCGTACCCCCGGTCGCTCGGCCTGTAGTATTTTTTCCTTATCTCGCTCGGTAAATACTCTTGCGCCACAAAACCGCCTTGATAATTGTGGGGGTATTTATACTCTGCTCCGAACCCCATCTTTTTGGCTGCTGCATAGTGGGCGTCTTTCAGATGTTTCGGCACCGCCGCCGTCTTTTTCTCCTGGACATCCGAGACCGCCTGCCATACCGCCGCGGCCGAGGCGTTCGATTTCGGCGCACAGGCCACGTAAACAGCCGCCTGTGCCAGCGGAAGCTGCGCCTCGGGAAAGCCGACAAACTCCGATACCTGCACGGCCGCCGCCGCCAGCACCGTCGCCATTGGGTCGGCGTTGCCGACGTCCTCAGCCGCACAGACCGCTATCCGCCGCGCGATAAACCGCGGGTCCTCACCGCCCGCTATCATCCTGGCCAGCCAGTAAACCGTCGCGTCAGGGTCGCTGCCCCGCATACTTTTTTGAAACGCACTTGCCAAATCATAATGCGTGTCACCTGTCCCGTCATATTCGATACTCTTTTGCTGAATCGACTCCTTGGCAACCTCAAGGTCAAACGTGACCTTGTCTTTGTGTTTACCCTCGGCCATCCGGGATTTATCCGCCGCGGCGGACAAAACACCTGTTTCCAGTGCCGTCATCGCCCTGCGCGCATCGCCGTCACTCATAACCGCCAGGTATTTCAGGGCTTTTTCATCAGCCTGTACCTTGTTCTTGCCCAACCCCCGTTCGGAGTCACTCAGTGACCGCTTGAGCAGCTTAACAACGTCATCAATACCAAGCGGCTCGAAGTGAAAGACGGTACTTCGGCTGATAAGGGGAGAATTCACTGCAAAAAATGGGTTTTCCGTCGTTGCCCCAATCATAATCACAACGCCCGACTCCACGTCGTCCAGCAGAACGTCCTGCTGAGCCCTGTTGAAGCGGTGAATCTCGTCGATGAACAAAACTGTTTTTGCTCCATCAGTCACTAATCTGTCCTTCGCCGCGGCGATAACCTCGCGAATATCTTTTACCGTTGCCGCAGGCGCGCTTAGGTAGTGAAATTTCGCGCGTGTGTAATTGGCTATCACCATCGCCAGGGACGTCTTGCCGCTGCCGGGCGGCCCATAGAATATCAGACTGCTCAATCTGTCGGCCTCTAACATTCGACGCAGCAATTTGCCTTTGCCCAGAAAATGCTCCTGGCCGAGGAACTCGTCCAGATTTACCGGCCGCATCCGCACCGCTAACGGCGCAGCCGCATCGAGCTTTGCCTGCTCGGCGCCCGAAAAGAGCGTACTATTTCTGCCGTTCGATTTCATAAAGGAACAATTATACTTACCCCAACCTGCCAAGAATAGGGTTAGCGCCTATTTTCCCGCGCGGGCGGCCACGAACTCGGCTGTATCAATCAAAGCGGCTTTTGCCGCACCGGCCGGCAGCGATTGCAGCGATTCTATAGCATGCCGAACATATTGCCGCACACAGACCATCGAGTATTCGAGGCTGCCGTTATCAGCCAGCAGCGCGGCAAGCTCACCTCTGGCTTTTGGCTCGCTGCCGCCGACAATGCTGATTATTCCCGCGCGCCGGCTGTCATCGACACTGCCGAGCAAATGTATCAAAGGCAGCGTTGGCTTGGTCTCGACAAAATCGGTACCCAACGTCTTGCCCGCCTTTTCTTCATCACCTACGATGTCGAGCACGTCATCGGCAATCTGAAATGCGACACCGAGATTTAACCCATAATCGCCGAGCTTCTGTGCCGTATCCGCCTCTGCGCCGCCGAGCTGTGCTCCAATCTGACAGCAGCTCCTGAAGATTTCCGCTGTCTTATCAGCGATAATCTCGATGTACTGCTGCTGCGTCAACCGCCAGTTCCGCTTCTGAAGATTCTGATTGAGCTCTCCCTGGCACGTCTTGCCCGCCGCCGATGCAATCGCCCCGGCCACGCCGCTGTGCAGTTCCGCAGACATACTAAAGACCTTGCTCAGAAGGAAATCGCCCAGCAGAACCGCTGATTCATTCCCGTATAGTCTGTTCAAAGCCTGCTGCCCCCGCCGTTTGTCCGCCTCGTCGATAACGTCATCATGCAGCAGCGTCGCCTCGTGAATAATCTCGAATATCGCCGCCACCCTGATATGCTCGTCACAGACCTGTCCACAGCACAAGCCGCTCAGCAGAACCAGCCCGGGCCGAAGCATTTTGCCCGACTGCGAACGAATGTGTGCAATAAGCCTCTCGATACCCGCGGTCTGCGGATGCTCACAGAACTGCTCGGAAATCACCTCCTGGACCCGTACCAGATGCTCTTCAATGGTTGAGAATGGCTCTATCACCCTATAAAGGTTATTGGCCAATATGTGTGACCGCTTCGGCGATTCCATCAAATACCGCGGATAAGTAAAATTCTAATATCTAAACTCGAAATCC
>CAYSTP010000058.1:0-12124 GCA_964434085.1 uncultured Pirellulales bacterium | reverse complement strand
GAACGCCCGACTATATCGCGCCGGAACAGGTCAAGAGAAAACCACTGAACCCCAGAACAGATGTTTTCAACCTCGGGGCTACGATGTACTGGGCGCTGACCGGCCATAATGTACCGACCCTTATCCCTAAAAAGGACGAGTTTGGCTTCGCAGTACGTCAGGAAAGAAAAACACCGAGCCAGATAAAACCGAAAATTCCCGAAGAAGTCTCCAAACTTGTAATGGATTGCTGCCAGGACGAGCCGAAAGACCGGCCGGACAACATGATGACTGTGATATCGAGGCTCGACATCATGATACACAACCTTCTCGGCAATAAGATAAAGAACGCCAAGCAATGTCTAAAGCAATAGTTGACCTATTGGGCCGGGGGCAATCGGCCTGTGAAACGGACCGATACCGAAAGGGCAACATAATATCCCTGCCCGGTGATTGTACTCTAATCGCCACGGGTGACATTCATGGTCACAGACGCAATTACGAGAGAATAATCTCTTACGCCGACCTGGCGAAGAATCCCAAAACTCACGTGCTGTTGCACGAGCTGATTCACGGTGGAAGCGAAGACGACTACGGCGGGTGCCTGTCGTATCAATTGCTTTTCGATGCTATAGAGTACAAGCTGAGGTTTCCGGACCAGGTCCACTTTATTATGGGCAATCACGACACAACCTTTATAAACAACACCCGCGTCATGAAGGGCGGCAGGGAAATGAATCAGTCGCTGCGCGCGGCGATGGACCGTCAGTTCGGCGACGACAGCAGACAGGTAAAACTCGCCATGCGTCAATTCCTCTTTTCACAGCCGCTGGCCGTCAGATGTCCAAACCGAATCTGGCTGTCCCACTCGCTACCATCGGACCGCTACGCAGGTGACTTTGATTTCACACTCTTCAGCCGAAAGCTGAAGATTAACGACGTGGTCAAGCCGGGAGCTGCATACGTTCTTACATGGGGCAGAAGAATGAGCCAGGCCACTCTCGACAAGTTTGCGCGGGTTCTCGATATCGACATATTTATCGTAGGTCACCAGCCGCAATCTGAAGGCTTCTGCCGCGATGGAAAAAATCTGATAATTCTTGCCAGTGACCATAATCACGGCTGCCTGCTTCCGATAAACCTGGCAAGGTTCTACACCGTCGAAAAGCTGATTCAATCAATCGTGCCCATCGCCTCTATCGCTTGACAAATTCGTTCATACGTGTATTCTGAGCCGCCTGCCGCCTCGTCTCGCCCGCCGCCCCGACTCGTGTCGGAAGACGCGGGGGCAGGCAAATCTTCACAAAGCGATTGGAGCCGTACATACATGATAACCTTCTATTACTGGCTTGGCTCAGGTATCATCCTCACACAGTTGTTCTGCGTATTGCTGGTACTGCGAAACAGCCGGTTTAGCCTGAGCAAGTATCGCAAGGTTCGCTCCTGGTACAGGCCCAAAACAGTGCTGATAGTGCCTTGCAAAGGCATCGACCTTGACTTCGAAAAGAATATTGCTTCTGTCTTTGAGCAGGATTTTAACAATTATTTGTTATGGTTCGTCGTCGAATCCAAACAGGACCCGGCTTACGAAAAATTGCGTCACTTAAAAGAATCTCTCGGCCCCAAATCCCAGGTCCTCGAATCCAAAATCTGGGTTGCCGGCATAGGCAAAATCTGCAGCCAGAAAATTCACAACCTGCTCTATTGCTGTGAGCGAATAGGCGATGATATTGAGGTGCTGGCCTTTGCCGATTCCGACATCTGCGTGCGCAGGGACTGGCTCAGCCACCTCGTCTATCCACTGCACAGAGAAAAGAACGGTGTAGCCAGCGGATACAGGTGGTTCGTACCCAAAAGAAACAACCTGCCCACGTTAGCCCTGTCGGCAGGTAATGCGAAAGTCGCCCAGTTACTTGGAAACTCCATATTCAATCAGGCCTGGGGCGGCTCGATGGCTATGCGTGTCAAGGTCTTCCGCGAGCTTGATATTCCCAGGATATGGCAAAACGCACTTAGTGATGACCTGTCGCTCAGCGAAGCCGTCAAGAAAGCTAAACTCAGAGTCGCATTTGTACCGGCCTGTATGGCCCCGTCTTTTGAAGATACGACCTGGCTGAAAGCCTTCGAGTTTGTCAGACGACAGTTTCTTATAACCAAGGTTTTCAGCCCCGGCACGTGGTGGTTCTCCATTATCAGCATGACCGGTTCGATGCTGACCACCTGGGCCGCGCTGGCAGTTGCGCTGGCGGCTGCGATAAACGGCCTTGCGCATCTGTGGTTTTTCGTCGCGGTGCCGGCTGTGGCCGTAGCCAGTCAGTTTATAAGGGCCTGTACGAGACAATTTGTTGCAAGCAGATTGCTCAAGCATGAACTAAGTCACATGAAACTTGCCATCACCGCCGATATCTTATTCTTCTGGGTTTGGTCAATAATACTCTGGGCACTTATTGTCTCGACCAGCTTTGGCAGAACTATCCGCTGGCGAGGCATTCGCTACAAAATGCTCAGCCCAACCGAGACTGTTATACTCAGGGATTGACTGTCTTGGTGTGCCGCGGGGCCCCCCATGTAATCAGCCGGCATTGGGTCCGCCGACCAGGTAGATTTGATTCTTGCCGCTTTTTTTCGCCTCGAGCAACGCTCGGTCGGCCTTTCTGAACAACTCCTCCACAGTAGCACCATCCGGCGGAAAACTGGCCAGGCCGCCGCTTATCGTAAGCACTCCCTTGCCGCCGGGACCGAGCAGGTTAAACTCGGCGTTTTCGAGCTGCTCTCTGAATCTCTCAGCTATGAAGACCGCTTCTTTTGGATGGTCGGACGAGGACCTTCTTTCGCCGCCGGTGCCGTCTTCTCTGCGTCTCGGGTCATCCCAGAAAACGACGGCGAACTCGTCACCACCGATTCTTCCGACAACATCGTGTCGCCGACAACAACGCTGAATCAAGGCCGCCGCCTGCTTCAGAATATCGTCACCCGCCGGATGTCCGTACCGGTCGTTGTAATGCTTGAAATCGTCTATGTCGAAAATCAGAAATGTCACCCGACCCGAGGTTTTCTTTGCGCGAGCGATAATCTGTCGTCCAAATTCCCAGATATATCTTCTGTTCTTCAGGCCCGTTAAGTCATCCTCGGTAGCCAGTTTTTCAAGCTCTCGAATCTTCCGGGCTACATGAACATCCTGAGCAATTGTCTGGGCCGCCTCCGGTTCGACGCCGGCGGCCAAGCCAAGCCATTTATCAAAGTCGTCTGCGACAACAGGACAAATCAAATAATCGTCCGCCAGCCTTTTACCTTCTCGGTCCCCCTGAACAAACTTCATCGCCAACGGCTCGTGATACATCCGGGCCAACAAAATAATCTTCGAGTCTCTGCTTACCTGACGCAGCGATTTAAGAGCCGACTCAAGGTTAGCCGCCGCGCCCGACATGACCACGCCAATCAGGGCAAAATCCTCCTTGGATGCGAGTTCAACGGCGTCGAGTATCCGGCTGCATTTTTGAGCCTCCAATGCCTCGGCGGCGTCAGGGGTGACAAACGCACTGTCGATATCGCCGGCCAGCAGTACCTTGGGCTTCTGATTTTTTCCCTGCCTAACCATATCTTAATCTTTTCAATCGCTTAGCGGCAAGAGGCCGGCATGCCCCGCCACAGGAGGCTGCCTTTACAAAGAATCGGCCGTTTTCTCGACTAAGATTAGCAAGTCGCCCGATAATCAGCGTTCCCGGCAAACCGTCTCGCTCCAGAAGTTTGGCGAAAGCATCGTATATGTCGGCACATGCAGAAAACACAACGCCGTACTGACTGAGTTCGCCTATGATGCGACGGACGAACTTATCGTGCTGACTTCCTATAACCACAATCCCAAAGGTTCCTCTGCTGCGATAGTCCGTCTGTCACCCTTGCTCCTCCAAACCGGCCCCACTATCTCAAGACCAACAACAAAAAGACTAAAACAACCTTTAATTAACAACCGGTAGTTTGCTCAACGTTTCCTCAGCCAGCCGCGTGCGAAAGTCGTCGGGGTACATTTTAACAAATTCAGTCAGCTTCTGCCTGGCCTCGGTTAACAGCTCTTTCTTTCTTTGTACATCGCTCTGGTCCTGCTGCCGCCAGAAGCTTATCTGCAACAGTGCTAAGTCGTAAAATGCGCCGATACCGCCGTCGGTATCCTTAAACTCGCGGTGCAACCTGGCATATTCCTCGGCCCGAAGTCGCTCATCCGCTATTAACCGTATCTTCTCAAGCAGCACGTTATCGCGCAGCGGGTCGTTTTTACCCATCTGGGAAAGTAATCTGTCGAGATTTGCCGCATAATCCTCGGCATAAGGATTAAGCATCACAAAGGACGCCATACGAGCCGACGAGCCTTCTGCCGTGCCGCGGTTCTGTCTGCCGATAAGCTCTCTCAGATAGTTTAGTCGCAATTGCAATTGCTCAAGGTCAAAAATCATGAGCGCTGATTCCGCAGGCGGCACAAAAAGTCTGGAAAGAGTCTCGTCGGCAGGCCTTTCTTTCCTGAGCTGTTCCAGCCGCTGCTTTACCATCATCTGGGCTTCAGCCAGCAGAACCTCCGCCTGCTCAAACATTCCCACGCCGGCCCAGTGTTTGGCTATCCTCCATCGGGCCTCTATCGACTCTGCAGTTGCCGGGAACTCCAGGTACAGCCGGTACCACAACTGGCGCGACCTTTCAAACGGATAATCACTGTAAAAATGAAGCGTCTCCGTACTGCCTAACTTTTCGACGTCCGGACTTAGCTCGCTGAGCATTGCTTTATAATACAACGCTACGGCCATCCGGCGGCTCCTGGACCTGCGCTGGATAAACTTATCGTACTGCCGGTCGAGAAACTGTCTCTTGTCCTGATATTTGAGTTCATCCGGCAAAATGAGCCAGCTCGGCCAGCGGTCTAACCGCAACTGCGACTGGATTTTATCTTTAAGCCTTATGCGCAGGGCAATGCGGTCTTCGGTGGGGTAGAAAAATCCTTCCAGGTACGTCCGCACCCCTTCATTCATTATTGTCTGGTCGAGAGCTTCTTTTATGCTGTGGTCATGGAACTCGACCGCTTCCTTCGGGTTATTGCCGGCGACCCAGAGCTGGTAATCCAGCTCGTCGAATCCCACCGCAAGGTCGAACACCAATATCGTCGCCACGAGCACCGCAGTTGCAGAGGTTAGTACCAGGCCCGGCCGATATCGTGTAAAGTGTCCCACTCCGAGGACAAGACCCGAGATAAAAAGACCAACCAGCCATGCACATATCCACGGCGCAAACGAGAAGCCCCACTTAATCGGTTCGACTCCTCCAACGCCGCCCAATAGTCCCCAGTAGATAAACTGCGGCGCGATACAAAGTGCAATTGCTATGAAACGCGAGCGAAAACGCAGCGGTCGAGACGCCGCGGCAAGACAACTTACAAGCACCGCCAGAGCAAAGACGGGCAAACCAGCCAGAAAAAAAACCGCCAGCACGAACGGAATGCTGTAGCGAAAGCTCATCAACTGCGCAACAAGCGTCGGAGCAAATGCAATCACTCCCATCAAAAAACCGAGCACAAGTATCTGCCACGGATATTCAAAAATGCTGACAGGGTTAATCACAAATCGACCTATCCGCCACAGCTCGTAGTTCGTCAGAACTGTCCAGTGAAAAGATAGAAATGCACCAGTCAGAATCTTTGACCAGAAAAGACAACACAGACTATACGCCGTCAAGGCTCCTATCCAGCACCGTTGAACGTTCTTATGGCTGTAATGCAGCGTGGGTCCGACCGACAAAAAAGACTTCGGGCCCACCATGGGGGTCTTTTCGGTTTGCTTATCTTCCATAAGCCGCTTTGAGCCGTTTTTTCCGGCGAATCAACCAACATCAATAGCGGTAGTGCCCCGGCTTATACGGGCCGTCTACAGGAACACCAAGATATTCCGCCTGTTTGGGGTTGAGCTTTGTCAGCCTGGCGCCCAGCCGCCCCAGATGCAGCCGGGCCACTTCCTCATCCAGCTCTTTCGGTAAAGTGTATACCTTGTGCTCAAGCTGCTGCGTTGCGAGCATTATCTGGGCCAGGCACTGATTTGTGAAACTATTGCTCATCACGAAGCTCGGATGTCCCGTCGCACAGCCGAGGTTCACCAGCCGACCCTCGGCCAGCATGATAATCGACCTGCCCGATTTTAACGTCCACTTGTCAACCTGAGGTTTGATATTAGTCTTTTTACAGTGAGGCGACTCTTCGAGATAGCTCATCTGTATCTCGCTGTCGAAATGTCCGATGTTACACACAATTGCTTCGTCTTTCATCTGCTCCATATGCTCGCCGCGTATGACATCGCAACAACCGGTAGCCGTAACAAATATATCACCAATCGGCGCCGAATCCTCCATCGTCGTCACTTCATATCCCTCCATCGCGGCCTGCAGCGCACATATCGGGTCAATCTCAGTTATCAGAACTCTCGCACCAAGCCCCCTCATCGACTGAGCACAGCCTTTGCCCACGTCGCCATAACCACAGACCACTACAACCTTGCCCGCAACCATCACATCCGTGGCCCGTTTAATACCGTCGGCCAGCGACTCACGACAGCCATACAAGTTATCGAACTTTGACTTGGTGACCGAGTCGTTTACGTTAATTGCAGTGAAAGGAAGCTCACCTGTCTGCTCCATCTTATAAAGTCGCCCTACACCGGTCGTCGTTTCTTCGGAGACTCCACGAATATTGGATACCACGCTCGTCCACCGCTTAGGATTTATCGCGTAGCAGGCAGCCAGACGATTCATTATTATCTGCATTTCCTTGTTATCACATTTCTTTTCGAGCAGCGCCGGGTCCTTTTCCACCTTCATTCCCTGAAACACAAACAGCGTCGCATCGCCGCCGTCATCGACAATCATATCCGGTCCTGAGCCGTCCGGCCAGGTAAGGGCCTGTTCGGTGCACCACCAGTATTCTTCAAGCGTCTCGCCCTTCCAGGCAAATACCGCCGCTGTACCGGCCTTGGCGATAGCCGCCGCCGCGTGGTCCTGGGTTGAAAATATATTACATGACGCCCAGCGGATGTCCGCACCGAGTGTGTGCAGCGTTTCAATCAGCATTGCCGTCTGGATTGTCATGTGCAGAGAGCCGGTAATCTTGAAACCTTTTAGAGGTTTGTCCTTACCGTATTTTTCCCGCACGGCCATCAAGCCCGGCATCTCATTTTCAGCCAGCTTCATCTCGGCCCTGCCGAAATCCGCCAGCGACATATCAGCGACCTTGTATCCGAGTGACGTATCCAGCTTCATCACCCTGCTATTTATTGACTTAGTGGACTCCATACTCATCCCTTCAAAAACGGCGCTAAACACTATCTTATAGCAGGAAATGCCTCTCTTGGCAACGAATTATTAAGCATCTATTGCCGAACCGATTCTATAAGTCTTGATAGTACAAACAGTTCTATGTTCAGCCTCCGTCCGCCCAATCCAGGTTTGACTTCCCATATTGGCCTCGATTCCAAAAGAACCACGCCCTTAAAAGGTATCCTTTGGTAAGGGTCTGTCTTATTTTCCGAGTTCGTTAATAATCTCCTCTAAGTATTTGTTGAACTTTTGCGGGTCCTCCAGCATTACAAAATGGCCGACGCCCGGTATCATTTTTACCTCAAAAGATTCTATGTACTTTTCGTTTATCTCAGAATCCGTCGGCCAGAAATCAGAGCTTATACTATGGACCGGCACGTTAAGACCTTTGAAGGCTCCCTTAAGGTCATAATCGCCCAGGTTCCGTAATGAGCTTACGGCTACACGGAGACTGGCGGAAGAGATTTTCGCCGCGGTCCATTCGACAAGATTCGGGTCTGCATCGGCCGGGAACATCCGTCGCGCAAAAATGTCGGTCTGTGTCACGAAGTCAGTTTCCAATCTTGCGACCATGCCGGCGATTTCCTCTTTAGTGTAGCCTTTCTCGATGTTGTGAAAAGTATCGGCCCCGACCAGGGCGATTACTCTTTCGGGCATCAGCCGGGCGGCGGCAACAATGACAGGTCCACCCATGGAATGGCCGACAAGAATGACCTTTTTGAGGTTAAGCTTTTCAATAACCGCCGCCACATCTTCACCGAACATTTCCATAGTCCAATCTTCTCGGCCGAGCCCGGATTGACCGTGTCCGCCGAGGTCAATTGTCACCACTTTGTGACTCTTTTCAAAATACGACACCTGGTATTTCCAGACATCCTTGTCGCAACACCAGCCGTGAACAAGGACCAGGGCCGGTTCACCCTGCCCTTGTACGGAATAATTAATTTTAACGCCGTCAGAGGAAATGGCTTGTTCGGCCGTTCTGGACGAACAGCCATGCAGAATAATCATTAGAGATAATAGTAAAGTCATTAAAATAGTTATGGTCTTATTCATTTATTCTTCTCCGTTTATATACCTTAATCTTTTTTGCCGACGCAGGCGACGTAAACAACGAAGTGTTTTTTCCCGTCCAGGCCGAGCGTTTCATTCATAATATCATCGTCAAAAGCGCCTACGCCGCATGCGCCGCAGCCGATTGATTCCGCGGCCAGGTACAGATTCTGACAAACGTGGCCGGCGTCAAGAAGAATGTAGCGATACCCCCTTTCGCCGTACCGCCATGTCATCCGTTTGACGTCGGCAACCCAGATAAATATCGCCGCACTTGTGGCAATCATCTTCTGGCCGAGACAGCCGAATATAATTCTTTCAGCCATCCGGTTGTCATGCGATACGACACCAAGCTTGTGCTCCAAAGCCATGTATTGATACAGTAAATTCTTCAATCCCTCAACGCGATTAACCAATACGAGTGTCTCAAAGGCGTGTCTTGCGCCTGCCGACGGCACAGTTCTGAATGTATGCAGTCCTGCCTCGGCCTGCTTGACGCCCTGCGTGCACCACAGCAGATATGAAAGCTCCTGCTTCGTCAGAGCCTTTTCGCTGTACCGCCGCAGGGATCTTCGCTGTTCAATTACTTTTTGCACTTCACCGCCAAGTTTATCCGCCAAAGGCAGCTCGACTCTTTCATCGCCCTCGCTGAAGTCGACCTGCAGTTCAGGCGGAGCCTCGCCTTTCTGCTGTGGAGAGGACCCAAGATATTTGTACTTGGTCTTTTCGAAAAACCCGTGCCCGATGTCAGAGTCCATATCGGCATTCTCCCACGGCAAACACAGCTACCTGACCGCTGATTATTAGAGGATAATACTTTTTGAGATAACTTTCAAATCCTCTCTTTGCACCCAGCCGACACGTTGCCAGAACTCAAGGGCGTCGTGATTATCATCGAGTACAAACCCATTGCATTTGCTGATACCCTTCTGCCGTAACCGGTCAAGGACTCTGTCAACCAAAGCAGTGCCGATACCGCTTCGACGAAGCTCTTCGGTGACAGTCAAGTGGTGTATATAACCTCGCCGTCCGTCATGCCCACACAAAACCGCGCCGACTATTGTGCCGCCGTCAATTGCGACAAAACTCAGGCCCGGGTTCCGCGCCAAATACAACCCAATACCATATTCGCAATCCACGTCACTATGCAAACCAACGCCCCGGCAGCTCTGCCAGAGCGAATGCACAACCTGATAGTCGCTGATTGTAATTTCTCTCACTTCCATTTTTCTTTTTCCCACTTTCTATTTAACCGCAACAGCTGCTAATCGCTGCGCCTGATGGTCATAAGGCGAACCCGTCAGGTCACCAAAAACTTTGACTTCTGCAAAACCACACCTTTTTAGCAGACTCGTCAGCTCAACCGCAGAATAAACCCGATGGCCGAAGCTGAACTCTTTCTGCTCGCCGTTTTCAAGCATTATCCAGCGATTTTCTATCCAGGACCAGTCCTGCGTAGCTTCAGTCTCGCGCAGGAAAATCCTGCCGTCACGCTCGTGCCAGTCGCGCGGCCGAAATATCCGTGCCAGAACCTCTTTGCCTATCATCTCTATCAGGAGTTTTCCGCCTCGCTTTAACGAGGCGTAGGCATTAAGAATTACACGCTTGTCATCACAAGCATCTTCAAAGTACCCAAAAGCTGTGAACATATTGACAACAGCGTCGAACTCTTCCAGCGCGCAGAATCTGCGCATGTCGCCCTGAACGAAATCAACACTCAAGCCTTCGGCCTTGGCCTGCCTTCGAGCTCGTTCGAGGTAGCTTGCCGTTCGGTCAAGACCTGTTATCTCATATCCGCGTCGTGCGAGTTCGAGGCTGTGCCTGCCGATACCACAGCATAAATCCAGAACCTTAGCGCCCGGCTGCAGGCCCAATAGCTCGACAAGCTGTTCGACCTCCCGCGGTGCAGCCTCGAGCTTTTCGGTGGTAAACATCTCAGACTCGAAAGTCTGCCAGAACGAATCGTCATCATGCCAATTTGTTTTTTCTCTCGTTTCCATAAGCGCACACCTTCCACGCATAGGCAAAGCCTTTCCTTTACGAAAATCTAAAACTCGCCAATAAAAAAGCCTTTCAGGTTCGCTGCTCCCTGAAAGGCTCTTCAACTCAAAAAACATAAGTCCTGTTAGGGAGCAGCCTCCTTATCAATCAGCCAGAAACCGAGATTCACGTACGGTCTGACTGTAGTGACCGGAGAATCGGCGCAGACTTTCACCCGGGCCATTTTTCGGCCCGTAATAAATTGCCGCTTGTCTTGTCCAATTCTGCTCATTAAGACGGCTCCGCTAAAAAGGATACTGTCATTTATCGACATATAAGACGATTGTCAAGAAGAATTGTTACAGTAAAAAATAAAGTTATTCGAAAATCCCACCGCGCTACTCGCGCATCAAATGGCGCTTATGAGACTACCGAAAAGCGTCAATGGGCTTGTTTTGGTGACCTTGATTCGTGCGAACTGTCCGGCGAGTGACACCGGGCCGTTAAATACAACTATCCAATCATCGGCTGTGCGGCCGACAAGCTGCGGGTCGCCGTGGCCCTCGTCAGAATTCAGGTGCGGTTTTTTGCTTAGACCCTCGACCATGACCGTTACCCGCCTGCCTTCGAATCGGCCGGCAAGGGCGGCACTGATAGTCTGCTGTACCTCGAGCAATCGATAGTTACGCTGCTTTTTTACTTCAACAGGGACGCTATCCCCCAGCCTTTCATCAGCGGTTGTGCCCGGCCGGGGCGAATATTTGAATACGAAACAGTTTTTGTAGCGAGCCTTTTTCACTAAATCGATGGTTTGTTCGAAATCCTTATCCGTTTCATTCGGGAAGCCCACAATAAAATCGCCGGCAACAGCTATATCGGGTACAATTTGCCGGGCGGTATCGAGAAGTTCGAGGTACTGCTGCGCGGTATAGCGGCGGTTCATTGCTTTCAGGATTCTGTCCGAGCCGGATTGAGCGGGCATGTGAAGATAATTGCAGACCTTCGGCGAATCAGCCATCGCCTGCATCAGCTCGGCGAAACCTTCTTTCTGTGGATAGCTGGTTACAAAGTGTATCCACTCGATGCCTTCAATATCGCTTACTTTGTAAAGCAAATCGGCGAGGGTATATGTCTTTTCGCCTGCGTGGTATTTGTATTTGTTCACTGCCTGGCCTAAAAGGGTTACGAGTTTGACACCCTCATCAGCCAATCTTTTTGTCTGCTCAACGATTTTGCCGACCGGCCTTGAGACCTCCGGCCCGCGGACGTACGGGACGATGCAGTACGCGCAAAAATTATCGCAGCCTCTCATCGCCCGCACAAAGGCCTGGCCTGGAATATCTTTATCCGCGCTGGTCTGCACTGATTCGAAATCCTCGAGCTCGGGATTATCGCCGCTTTGGCGGATATTGTCTGCAACGCTAAGCTGCTTTTGGCTTTTCTCGACGGCGTTGTTAATCAGCTCGGTCAGCCGTGAAATCTGTCCCGGCCCACAGACAATATCGACCGTGCCGTTATCGAGTAAATCGTGCCCCAATCGCTGCGCCATACATCCAATGACGCCCACTACAAGAGCGGGCTTTGTTTCTTTGATGTGCTTTAAGTGTCCGATATGAGACAAGACCCGCTGCTCTGCGTGCTCTCGCACGGAGCAGGTATTTATCAATACGACATCAGCCTCTTTTACGCGTTCAGTCACAGAAAAGCCCGCGTCCTTGAGCGCAGCGGTAACGAGCGATGTATCAAGCTTGTTCATCTGACACCCGAA
>CAYSTP010000057.1:0-12138 GCA_964434085.1 uncultured Pirellulales bacterium | reverse complement strand
TCGATACTGCTGACACCGTCTGCCGTACCGCTGGAAACTGCACCATCCAGGCTGACGGCACCTGGGACGCCTGCCGTACCACTAACGGCAACATCCTGCTGGGTTGCACCGCTGCTGATATGTGTAATATCGCCCGTAGAGGTACCTTCAGTAGCGCGATTGAAACGCACGTAGATGTCTGTCGCTGCCACATCACCACCCGACTGGATTAATATCAGGGCAGATGTTGTCCACCCGCTGCCGCTTGTGGTTGATATCTCAAAATCACTCGGAGGGGTGATGGTGATGTCATCCGTTAGATTGCTGCCCGATACCGTGTAGCTCTGTTCAGCCGACGGAGTACCAGGCTCACTGCTGAAAGCGCTCAGCGGTGTACCCGTAACCGTAATCGTTGGGTCTGTGCCAGCGTAGTTAGGCAGTATGGTGTATGAGTAATTAACCGTCCCGCTGGAGGTTCCGACGTAATCCACGGTCGCTTGCGATGGTGAAACCGTAACACGCAGGTGGCCTCCATTGGGCATGACCCGGATCGTATACGGGTCACTCTCACTATATAGATTGAATCCATTCCCAGTGGAACTGGGTTGCGGAACTAACTGATAGACGACACCATCACGCTCCTCATAGGCATACTGGTGGTCATGGCCGTGGAAGAAGGCGCTAACGCCATTCGCGACCATGAACTGGTGAATCGGGGTATCCCCCCACCCTGGACGCTTAGTTTCGAATGACCATGTAGTACCGTTCGTTTCATATCCACCCCACTCAAACCAGTACGCCGGCTCGGCGCCGCCACGTACGTAGTCTTGCGTACCTCCGACCATATGATGGGCAAAGACAAACTTGTATTTGGCGTCACTGTCTTCAAGAGTCTGCTTGAACCAGTTGAACTGTTGTTGCCCCAAAGTCCAGTCCCACCTGTCGCCGCTCCCTGGACCTTCATCATTTTCTTCTCCACCACTGGTTGCATATGGATTGTCCATCGTGTACTGGAAAGGGTCGATGAAAACGAACAGGGCATCGCCCCACTCCCAGGCAAAGTAGTCCTCCCGGAGCTGGTCGCCACCAATCAATGTCAAGGGATCGTCGTTTCCGGAATAGAATCCGTCCGTGATTGGGTTGGGGTAGTACAGTTTTCGCGCATTTATACTCAGGAGGGCTTTGCTGTTAGTATCATCAAAATTCCAGCCTTCTTCATTCTCGTGGTTTCCAGTAGCCACGTATATCGCAGCCGAATGGCTGACAACGCCCATCCACTCGCGCTGTGCCTCGTATCGTTGATTTGCTACTGTGGCGCTTGTAACACCGTCCATCCAGAATGTATCGCCAAGGTCGAAATGAAAGTCAGGTTCGTCATAAGCCACATTATCCAAAGTTTGTTCGTACAGAGATACATTACCGCCACCGCCATTCATATGTGAATCGGCAATTATCGTGAACGTAAAGGTGCTGCCAAGTGCTCTCTGAGTATGAAATGAATACTCGACTCCTGGAGTCCACGAGTCTCCGCTTGTTGCTCGGTAGAGCATCCGATAGTAGTAATGTGTATTGGACGTAAGTCCGTCGATCACTACTTCGACAGGCTCTCCGGCTGTGGCTGTGAGTATACTCGTCTGGTCGTCATAAATACCTGACGTGGTGCCATACTCAAAAGAAACCTCTCCACTCAAATCCGGAATCACATTTACGGTAATGGAGTGGTCAGTAGGCCGACCTAGCAATATGTCATCTGCAACAGCCGAGCAAGTTATCAAAAAGATTATTGTTGTGACTAAAAAAAGGTTTTTGTTTGAGCTTTTCATCGTATCTCCTCTGAATTATGTTTTATTTTGAAGTGTTGTTGATTCCTCCGTATCATCCTATAGGGTGTTATATTGCTATTTACAATCTGTACGGGAAAGAACTATTATTCTCCCTCATACCGATTCTTTTTCTGGGAACAGCAAAGAAGTTCCCTGAATTGCCACGTTTAGCTTATTTTGACCATTTTACCCAAATTGACACAAGAAGTCAAGATATTTCTTTGGGCCATTTCTATACAGCGGGCCACCGTTGTTGTGCCATATGTCCATTATTTACAGGAACTTATGATGAATAATGGCTATTTGTGGCCTACTTTTGTCTGCGGGTCCAACCATTATGAAAATGTAGCACAATCTCCCGTCCATATCGAGTACAAAGGCTGACACAAAACGGCGGTTTTTCAAGTAATACGAATGTCGACAAAGCAGCCTACAGCATTACGAAACCAGCAACCGAAAGCTCTACTTGCTTTAAGTGAATCTTTCGTCAATCTTCCGCTCATAGAGCCAGGGTTAATTAACCGGCGTCCTATAAAATCTTTGTTATTCGTAAGAATTCTTGACCTTTACAGGTTATTATAAAGCGCAATTTCCCGTTCAAACCCATGCATACAAAACGTCTCCGCGGTTGTGATATTGGTGGATGTTTTGCTGTGTCCACCCTGATTATTTAGCCCGAATCAAATTTTTTAGAAAGAAGAAGGGAAAATAGGATATACAATCCGGTGGTCGGATACGCAGATACAGCAACGAAATATGGGCAGAGTCTTCTACTAATTATTTTTACTTATCGGTTCAGTTGCACACTGAAGTAGACGTGCAGAATCCAATATGCTCCCATGAGCGTTTTTGAGAGAATAACCCTGCGTAACCTTCCTTGTTAACAAAGACTTAGAGGAGTTGACTGGAGGCGGGGGGACTCGAACCCCCGTCCCGAGATGTTTCACAATAAGCATCTACATGCATAGTCGTTCTATTGAAGCTTTCACCTCGTTCGGCGCCGAACGACAGGCTCCGAAGTCGATTAGCTCAGGATTAGTCTTATCCCTCAGGCCCGAGCAACCCTCGGGAGCAGCCTGCTTCTGTGACGCCCTTATCCCGCTCCACAGGCAAAAACGAGAAGGACGGGCTGCTTATTAAGCAGCCAGTCTGTATTGGCTAGTGCCAATTAAGTTTAGTGCCGGATGATTAGCCAGGCCAACCGGCGTCCTGGGCACGCAGCTTATCGATCCGCCATCCGGTCGATACCTTATCGCCCCCTATTTACTTGTCAGCTCCGCTAACAGGTATTATACCAGAAGGCGAGATTATGTTCAATCCGCGGCGGCGGTTTATTTCAGGACTGACCGAACCATGTTTTGGTGCGCAGACAAATTCTGACGAGCATAAGCATTACCGGAACCTCGATAAGCACCCCGACAACGGTCGCCAAAGCCGCTCCTGAAGAAAGGCCGAAGAGCATCGTCGCAGTCGCTATCGCAACCTCGAAGTGGTTCGACGCCCCTATCATCGCCGAAGGTGCCGCGTCGGGATAGTTCAGCCTCAGGACCTTCGCCAGCCCGTAGGCCAGCCAGAAAATGACGTTGGTCTGTATGAACAAAGGAACCGCTATCCAGAGAATCGTCAGCGGATTTGAAAGAATTACCTTGCCTTTGAAAGAAAATAGCAGCACCAGTGTCACCAGAAGCGCAATGATTGTCACAGGAGTAAGCACGTGCAGGAACTTTTCGCTGAACCACTGCTCGCCTTTATGAGAGATAATCCATCTGCGGGAGAAATAACCTGCAACCAGCGGCAGCGCTACGTAAATCGCAATCGACAAAAACAACGCCTGCCACGGCACGGGCAATCTGCCGACACCCAGCAGAAAACCGCCGAGCGGGCCGTACAGCACCAGCATTGTAAGGGAGTTAATCGCCACCATAACCAGCGTATGGCCGTCATTGCCTCTGGCAAGATAACCCCAGACCAGCACCATCGCCGTGCACGGAGCTATGCCAAGCAGAATACACCCGGCCAGGTAGCTGCGCCAAAGCGGCACTTCGAGCATCTTTGCTGCCCCGACCTCGACGACTTTTCCGACACCGTAAGTCGCCCCGACAGGCAAATCCAGACCGAAAGGCATCTTTACCAAATCAATCGCCTCAGGCCCGATGAATCCGTAAAATAATGTCCCCAGAAAAAACAACGCAATCGCATACATAGTGAACGGTTTTATCGCCCAGTTCACAAAAAGTGTCAGGCCGACGGGCTTGATGCTCTTGCCGGCCTTTAGCACCTCGGCAAAATCAATCTTGACCATAATCGGATACATCATAAAGAAAAGACATACCGCTATCGGTATGGATACAACGGGGGCCTTATTGACATAGATTGCCATCGCGTCCAGCGCCTCCGCCAGTCCCGGCGCGAATTTACCCAGGACAACCCCGCCGACTATGCACAGAACCACCCACAGCGTCAGATACTTTTCAAAAACGCTCAGACCTTTTGTATCCTGCTTCTGTGTCATAAATTTATCCCCAGTGTATAAGCAAAAGTGAAATAGACCCCGATTAAAAGAAAGATTACGCCTGTGATGCGGCGTGCCCATAATTCGAACCTGCCGACCTTATTAAAAACCTTTGCCAGCGAGCCGGCCCCAACCGCGATAAGCAGCCCAAAAATGAAAACCGGAACGGCCGTGCCGATACCGTAAATTAAAGGAAGGATTAGGCGTGATGAATTTTCTACCGAAAGCGGAATGAGACTGCCGAAAAACAGCGCAGCCGATACCGGACAAAATGATAACGCAAACAAAGCTCCGAGAAATAACGCACCAAGCAGGCCGAACTTCTGGGCCCGCTGCTGCGCCCACTGCCCGATGCCGCCTCCTTTGGCGCCGAACGAAATCATATCGAGCAATACCATCGCGACCAGAATCAATATCGGCCCGAGCAGCTTATACATATATTTCTGCAGCCAGTTCGACAGCACGGGAGCGGACAGTAAACTGCCGACAAGAATAATCGCGATTACAACGTATGTTATTGTCCTGCCGATTGTGTAAAGCAATCCGGTGAAAAAAACATAAGCGGGTTTATCGATTTTTCTGCCGATGAACGAAATGGCGGCTATGTTCGTTGCCAGCGGACAGGGACTTATCGATGTCAGTATCCCCAGCCAAAACGCACCGGCAGAAGCAATCAAAAATACCCTCATAGCTTCCTATCTTCCATAAACTCCAAAATACTGTCGCGCATATAATCGATATAGCCCTGTTCATCACCTACTTCCTGCCAAATCCTGTCGAGATTTTGCCAGTTGACCTGCTCACCCTGCCGGATTTTTGAAATTACGACCGACTTTGTAACGAGCTGGTAATCCTTAATAAAATGCGAGTTTTGGGGACGCTCAACATTTACCGTCTGCCACCGGATTTTGCCTTCGGCAAGGGCGTCTGCGAAATAAGTATCCAGTGTTTCTTTGGCATAAGATTCGAGCTTGTGGCAGGTCGCGCATCTGACATCGCCGTGAAAATAATAAACTATAAACTGAGCATCGTTCGTATCATTTGTTTGATTGTTTACGACCGGATTAGCATCAGCCGTGCCGGCTTTTTCACTTTCTGCCGGCGGAGCTTTTGCTTCCCTGACAACCATATAACCAACACTGACAGCCACAAACGCAATAAGCATAAGCGCGATAATCTGTTTTGGTTTCATTTTTATCTCCGGAATTATTGTAAGAAGTTTTTAATCTCATCGACTGAAGCGACCTTGCCCACGATTTTAACTTTGCCTTCAACCGCAAGCGCCGGCGTCATCATCACTCCGAACTTCATAATCTCATTTATGCCCGTCACTTTCTGGATTTCGCATTCGACGCCGAGCTGCTTTGCCGCCGCTTCGGCGTTCTCCGCCAGTTTTTTGCACTTAGGACAACCCGTACCTAAAACTTGAATCTTTTTCATTGCGGGATTCTTAAAAAAAGGCCCCGAAAATAATTCCGCAAATCGTCGCCATCACAATGACAAGCGAAACGTAAACAATAGTTTTTTGTGTTCCCATTACCGAGCGAATCACCAGCATATTCGGAAGGCTCAGGGCGGGACCTGCCAAAAGCAATGCCAGGGCCGGTCCTTTGCCCATACCAGAACCGATTAAACCCTGTAAAATAGGTACTTCGGTTAGCGTCGCGAAATACATAAACGCTCCCGCCACAGCGGCAAACAGATTTGCCCATATTGAATTGCCGCCAACGGCCCGTGACACCCATTCTGATGGTATCAGCCCTTCATTACCGGGCCGGCCGAGCAGCGCACCGGCTATCAGCACACCGATAAAGAGCAGCGGAAGAATCTGCTTGGCAAATCCCCACGTCGTTTCCAACCATTCGCCAAGCTCGCTTTTCTTAAACCACATTGCTAAAACAAAAATCAGTACGGCGGCAAACCCACCCGTAATAATCCATTTTGTTGAATGGATTAACGACCATAACCCGGAATTGCCTGCTGGTTTTGCCCAGTTGGCGAAAATTAAAATGCCTATCATGCTTGCAAAACAGATGGAGTTTTGCCAAAGCGGTTTGGAAACTTCGGGTTCCGGCAATTGCATCTGGCTATTGGCTTTTTCTATTTCTTCCTTGCGATATATAAGCTGCATCAGCAAGCCAATGACTATGCTGAAAAGAACGGCCCCGACAGCGCGGGCAATACCAAGCTCAAGACCGAGTACCCTGGCTGTGAGGATTATGGCAAGGACATTGATAGCCGGGCCGGAATACAAAAAGGCAGTGGCAGGTCCCAGGCCTGCTCCCATTCTGTAGATGCCTGCAAAAAGCGGCAGCACCGTACAGGAGCAGACGGCTAATATACTGCCTGAGATACTTGCCACACCATAGGCCAGGACCTTATTTGCCCTGGCGCCGAGATACTTCATAACGGAAGCCTGGCTTATGAATACGCCGATTGCACCTGCGATAAAAAACGCCGGAACCAGGCACAGAAGAACGTGCTCCTGCGCATACGACTTGACCAGAGCCAGCGACTCGAATATCGCGTTTTTGAATCGCAGCGAACTAAGCGGCAAATAGAAACATGCCAGAAACACCGCTATTATCAAAACCAGTTTTTTCCATTCGGTCTTGATGCTCATACGGCCGTTCCTATCGAAGAGATTTCAACAGCGCCTGGTCGTCTTTGGCCTGTTCCATAATGCAGTGTTTTATGCACGAAAAGAATTCGAGTATGCACGGCCTCTTGAGCCTGTAGATGACCTTCAGCCCGTCTTTGTAGTTATCGAGTATTCCCGCCGACGTCATCACCGACAAATGCCGCGAAACATTCGACCTTTCAGAGCGAACATGCGCGGCGATGTCACACACGCATCTTGGCCCATCTCTGAGATAATCTACAATGGCGATTCTGATGGGATGGGCCAGGCCCTTTACTATTTCAGCCTGCCTGTTAAAGACCAACTGTTTTTTTCTGGTCACCATATCGTGAAATCCTTATGAATAACTATGTGAGTATATGCTCATATACTCACATAATAACACTATCACAGAAACTTTGCAAGTGCTAAGTTCAAAAAATGCACGGATTAGGAGCGGTTAAATGGATACAGCCAAGACTTTAAAGGCGTCGCAGGCACAGATGGTGATTAGCTGCGAGCAGAGCCGAACAGCATCGTAGCCGCCCGGTGTATGGCGCAAGGCCTTGCTGTCACTATGGTTACATCACGGGGTGAATCTCGGTAAATTTTACTAAGGCGCCGGCGGTCTGCGGATGCGGCTCGATTGTACCAGCCAGCCCGACCTTTTTGCCGATAAACTGGTTCAGGTCGATTTCTTTGGCGGCATCGGTCGGCAGGGCATAACAAATAACCTTGCCCCTGTCGTCGGCAATTATGTAATGCAGCAAGACCTCTTCCGGCCCGTAAACATTCGAGGTTTGAAATTTGCCGACTACGGCGTATTGGCCCAGGTCCTGGAAGTCAGCAAGTTTTTCACTCTGGGCCTGATCGATTCTCTGGTATATCTGACCCAATTCGTCGTTCTGAAGTTTGTCTTCTTTATCGACCGCAGCAGCCAATTCGTAATGTTTTATCTGGCCGAGGGTGAATTTTGCGTAGCGTGCGGCCTTGTCGGAATCATCGGCTGCGATGAGATTATTCAGGGTCTTCTTTGCCTGAGAGTGATTCTGGTCGTCGAGCGGCTTTTTAAGCTCAGCCTTGATTAGTTCCTGTGCGTCGTAGTACTGCCTGAGCCTTTCCGAATCGACCGGCACCATCGTGGGAACAACGGCGGGACTCGGCAATGTCGGCTCAGTTTCAGGGACGGGTGCGGAGGGCAATTGCGGCGTCGGTTCCGGTTCGGCGGGCAAAGCCGTTACGTCGGCAGGTTTGGTGTATTGAGTGCTGACCCAGAAAAAGGCGCCGTTGGGCGGGGCGATTTTGTAATAGTCGCCCATTTCTTCACCCAGCAGAGTCACCTTGTCGCCGCGGTTGAGGTGCATTTGTATACGGTCGGAATGTATGGGTTCGTAATATTGTGAGCCGGCGTAGACCCTCACCTCATCGCCTGTAACAATTCCCGTATCCGGATTTGCCGGGTCAATAGCAACGTATTGTTTGGATATCCAGGAAAAAGAGCCCTTGGGCGGAAGGATACGGGACCAGACATTGCTGGCGCTGACAATCTTTACAATATCGCCTTGACCCAGTTTGCCGCAGCGATAGTAATTCGTGCCGGGACCAGAACGGAAATAAACGTTGTCACCGGCAATCTCGGCAAAGTACGGAAGAGCCGGCAAAGTGACAGTGTTAGGTTCCGCATCCGGCGCCGGCTGCAGCTCCATATCTTCCTCCACGCCGAGACAATTGAAAGTTATAAAGCTTGTTATAAGAACGACGAGAGTGAAGTGCAGTTTCTTACGAGAGTCCATTTCTCTTTCTCCATGAATTCAATCCCTATAAATCGGCATGTTCAACTCAGTTAAAGTTAGCACGATAACAATAGCTTGTCAACGCTTTTTGTGTGTGCGGGGGGCGTGCTGTAAGTTCTTCAACAAGCAGTGGTTGTACGGCTGTTTAATTTCGGAGTTTCTGCAGCTCATCGCGGCACATTTTTACCTGACCCTCGTCGGTCAGTCTGGCTAAGGCCTCTTCGAGGTTCTTTATGGCCAGTTCCGTCTGGTGAAGGTATCGGGAATATAATATGCCGAGCATAAGCTGAACCTGCTCAGTGTGCTCATAGGTACCGTAGTGACTGATAAATTTCTCGTAGGCTGCAGCGGCTTCGGTGTGCCGGTTCTCGCTGGCAAGCTGGTTGGCAATGTCGAGCAGGTGCTGGCGCGGAGGTAATTGCCTTTCATCAAGCTCAATCAGTTCGAGATACTTGCGGACGGCTTCGGGCATATTTCGCTCAGCGAGGCACCGTGCAATTTCATTTCTTAGCTGCTGGATACGGCCAAGTTCCTCTTTATTGATGACAGGGGCCTCCTTATCGACCTGGCGGACGTTTATCTTCCTGGAGACATTTCCGGAAAAAGGGTCGTAGCCTCCCGCCACGACGTCCCGATATCGCCTGCGACGATTCCAATGCTTGAGCATCGACCACAGGTCAAAAGTGCTGCCGCTTATAAGGCCTGTACTCAACATGACGAACATAGCCAGAATCCCGAATGCGTAACCCGAAAGATGCGCATCGTAGGCAACGTTCGGCGTGTAGCGGGCGATGATATTGTCGAATATAATCATCTTGAATGCGATGAAGTAAAGGGCGGAAATCTCGACTGTATCTATGAAGAAATACAGCCAGTAAAAGATTACTACCATCGTTTGCGGGAACAGCACAAGATACGCCCCGGTAACGGCGGCAATGGCGCCGCTGGCGCCGAGTACCGGCCCGCCGCCGCGAAGGACGTGGCCGATACCGCTGAAGACCGCCCCGGCCAGGTAGAAGCTGATATAGCCGATATTGCCGAGCTTGTCGTTGACGTTCCTGCCGAACAGGTAAAGGAAGAACATATTGCCTGCAATGTGCCATATGCTTGCGTGAAGAAAGGCGTAGCTAACGAACTGCCAGGTGTAAGGCCGGTCCGGAGTGAGCATAAACTGCTGAGCCCACTGGCGGAGGACCTCCGGGCTGCCGGTCGCGGGGTCCTTATGTGGCCAATATGAAAGGAGAAATATCAGTGCGTTGATAAGTATCAGCGCGTAGTTGGCATAGGGGATGCGGTAAGGTCGTATACTCGTTCTTATGGGAAAAAACACAAACATATTGCGTCCAATTCTATGAAATGTTAATTAACTAAGCAATGGATAAGGCCCAAATATTCAAACGTCGAGTCAGGGGGGTAAGACGGCGGCTTGGCCGTCATGGCGCCGGTGCCATGCTGATATCCAGGCCCGCTAACGTGACATACGTTACCGGTTTTATGGGCGATGATAGCTGGGTTCTGTTGACCAACCGTGGTATTTTTCTGCTCACCGATAGCAGATACACCGGGCAGGCAAACAGCGAATGCTGCGGCTGCAAGGTTATCGAGCGCGCCGAACCGATGACAAAATCGGTGGCAAAGTTGCTGAGCAGATACAAATCCCTTGATTCAATTGCGGTCGAAAACTCAATTTCAATCGCACAATTAAAGGCATTGACAAGGCACGTAAAGAAGCACATCAAGCCTGTTGCCGGCCTGATTGAAAACATTCGTCGCTCTAAGGGCGAGGATGAAGTAAGAGCCATAAAAAAAGCGGCACGGATAACCTCGCAGGCCTTTGCCGCAGCGATTCGCTATGCCAGACCTGGCATTACGGAAAGCGAGCTGGCCGGCGCTATTGAGCTTGAAATACGAAGGCTGGGTGCAAAAGTGAGCTTTGAGACAATCGTTGCGTTCGGGGCCAACGCGTCGCGGCCTCATCACAGCAGCGGCAAGACAAAGCTGAAGAAAAACGACAGCGTCCTGGTAGACTTCGGGGCCAAAGTCGCAGGGTATTGCTGCGATATGACAAGATGCCTGGCTGTCGGAAAACCAGGCAGGCTTTTCGAGAGGGCTTATAAGGCTGTCCGGCAGGCTCAATCTGCTGCTATAGCAACAGTTAAAGCCGGTGTAGCCTTAAAGGCCGTCGATGAAGCGGCGAGGAAAGTTATCCGTGAACACGGTTTTGAGCCGCACGGACATGGAACAGGACACGGCCTGGGCCTGGAGGTGCATGAGCTGCCTATAGTAGGGCCGAATAGCAAAGGCAGGCTCGAAGCCGGAGATGTAATAACTATCGAGCCGGGCGTCTATATCTCCGGAAAATTGGGAGTTAGAATCGAAGACGACGTCCTCGTAACCAAAATCGGCTGCAAAATCCTCAGTAGAAGCTCACGTTAAACTTTTTCAACTTGTACTTTGTAAACATCTGTCTTGACCGGAACATTTTTGGGTTTATAATGTATTTGTTCACTAGGGGTGGCCCGGCGATGATAAGTCCGAAGCCTGAGAAAAGACCCTCTGAACCTGATCAGGCTCAAACCTGCGTAGGAAAGTGATAAACACATAACAGGCACTTTTTGATGTCGTTTGGAATCGCTTCCCTGCGGAGCGATTTTTTTGCTTTGAGGACGGATGGCATGACAACTCAAATACAAGCTGCGAGGAATAGCGCGATAACGGCTGAGATGGAGACCGTAGCCGTAAACGAAGGGCACCAGGCCGAGTTCATCAGAGACGAAGTAGCTGCCGGCCGTGTGGTTATACCGGCTAATAAACTTCATCTGAAAACAAACCTGAAGCCAATCGGTATCGGCAGGCCTTTGACCGTCAAGATTAACGCCAATATCGGCGCCAGCAGCGTTCGCTCAAATATTGAGGCGGAAATCGAGAAGATGAACGTCGCACTCGAGGTGGGAGCCGATACGATTATGGACCTGAGCACGGGGAGCGAGCTTGACCAAATCCGACAAGAGCTTTTGGCTCGCTGTCCGGCCCCGTTCGGCACTGTGCCTATTTATCAGGTCATCGAGGGCAGAGACGTCGAAGAAATTGACGGTGCTGCAATCCTGGAAACGATTGAAAAACAAGCCAAACATGGCGTGGACTTTTTTACCATTCACGCCGGCGTCCTGAAAGAATATCTGCCGCTGATTGAAAACAGAGTGGCGGGCATAGTCAGCCGCGGCGGAGCCCTGCTGGCCAAATGGATGCTCTATCACGACAGGCAAAATCCTCTGTATGAAATGTTTGATGAGTTGTGTGCTATAATGGCCGAGTATGACGTGTGCTTTTCGCTTGGTGATGGCCTGCGGCCGGGAGCAATCGCCGACGCCACCGACCGGGCCCAGATTGCCGAGCTTCGAACACTGGGAG
>CAYSTP010000056.1:0-12219 GCA_964434085.1 uncultured Pirellulales bacterium | reverse complement strand
ATCGTTTTGTTCATGACGGACGGGCTGCCTACGGTTGGACAGACTTCCGAAGTCTCAATCCGCGAGCTGGCTATAAAGTCGAATCCATATAAGCGCAGAGTCTTTACTGTCGGTGTGGGGGTGGACCTTAATGCACCGCTGCTTGATAAAATCGCCGAGGGTTCAAGAGCCAAGGCCGAATACATATTGCCGGGCGAAGACGTTGAGGCAAAGATAGCGAAGGTGTTCAAGAGACTTACCGGCCCGATACTTGCCGACGTTGAACTCGAAGTTCTCGGCAAGAACAGCGAGCCTGCCGTGGGCAGGTGCCGAGACATCCTGCCAAGAGAGATTGCGGATTTCTTCGAGGGTGACCAGCTCGTGCTGTTGGGGCAATACATAGGCACAGAACCGATTGTTTTCAAGCTAACAGGCAACTACAGGGGCAAGCAGCGCACTTTCAGTTTTCAGTTCGATTTTGACCAGGCAAGTGAAAAGAACGGTTTTGTGCCGCGACTGTGGGCCAGCAGAAGGATTGCAGAACTGATTGACGCCGTCAGGCAGCTCGGAGCAGAACCTGGCTCGCCGACCGACGACCCAAAGACAAAGGAGCTTGTCGATGAGATAGTAAGGCTGTCAACGGAGTTTGGAATACTCACCGAATACACGGCTTTTTTGGCGAGAGAGGGAACAAACTTCGAGAATCCGGAAGCCATCTTTTATGGCGCGGCTGATATGCTCGAGGAACGGGCAATGCGGATTCGTTCGGGAGAGGCTGCAATCAGCCAAAGTTACAACATAGCCGGCCAGAAGGTCCAGTCACAACTCAACGCTCGAAACGTTTACTATGACAAGGATATGAGGCAGATAGCGATCGCCAATGTTCAGCAGATAAACGACCGGGCCTACTATTACAGAGCAAATCGCTGGGTTGACAGCAGATTGTTGAAAGATGAAGCAAAAATCAAACCGAAATTTGTAATTGAATTTGCAAGTCCTGAGTTCATTGAACTTGTTGCAAAACTTGCGGCAAGCAACCGGCAAGGCAGTATCGCCCTCGGGGGCGACGTGCTGCTTCTGGTTGACGGCGAGCCGGTCCTGGTCAAAGGACCAGGTACAAAATGAGTAAGTGATAACGATATGCCAAATAAAGGTAGGTGACACTATGAAAAAGATGATAGTGACTCTGGCAACTGTTGCGATAGTTTTAACAGTGTACGCTATGGCTAAAGAGACGATGGAAACGACAGAAACAATACGGCAAAAACCCAGGATTGAGGTGGTATTTGTTCTGGATACGACCGGCAGTATGAGCGGTTTGATAGATGCAGCCAAGCAGAAGATATGGTCAATAGCAAATACACTGGCGATGACCGAACCGGCGCCACAAATTAAGATGGGACTGGTTGGCTACAGAGACCGCGGGGACGAATATGTAACCAGGCACCTTGCATTAACGGATGACCTGGATGCGGTTTATGAATTCCTGATGGATTTTGCGGCAAACGGCGGCGGTGACGGGCCGGAGAGTGTGAATCAGGCGCTCCATGAGGCTGTAACCAGTATGAAATGGAGCACGGATGAGACAACTTACAGGGTGGTCTTTCTGGTGGGTGACTATCCGCCGCATATGGACTATGACAATGACGTGAAATATCCTGAAAGCTGTAAGCTCGCTGCGGAGAAGGGGATTATCGTCAACACAATTCAGTGCGGCACGTATGCTGATACCACCCCAGTCTGGCGGGATATTGCGAAGAAAGCAGAAGGTCAATTCTTCTGTGTCGACCAGTCCGGCAGCGCGATTGTACAGGCCACGCCGTTTGATGCGAATCTCGCCGAGTTGTCGGTCCGTTTAGACAGCACACGTATATTCTACGGCAGTCAGGAAGAAATCGCAGAGCAAATCACCCGAGTCGAGCGAGGCGATAAGCTCTATGAAATGGCCCCGGCCGGCGCCAAGGCTGCCCGCGCCAAGTTCAACGCAAGTGAAGCCGGCAGCGACAATTTTCTGGGTGGACGAGAACTGGTTATGGATGTTTCCTCCGGCAACATTGACCTGAACAAACTCGAGACGGACCAACTGGACGAACGCTTGCAAAAGATGACTCTACAGCAGCGAAAAGAATACGTGGCTGAAATGACTGCTGAGAGAACTCGGATTCAAAAGCAAATCGAAGAGCTAAGCCTGAAAAGACAAGACTACATCAAGCAGGAAATTCAAAAAAACAATCTCAATGATACGGATTCGTTAGACCACCAACTCTACGAGTGTATCAAAGACCAAGCCAATAAAAAGAACATCATCTACTCAGATGGACCGGTGTATTGATGTGGAGAATTTCAAAGGAGCAGCAAAAATGGAAAAAGTAAGACTAATAATCACAGCAGTATTTTTGACTTTTGCAGCCGTGTACACGACAGCTCAACCGCTGGAGGTGCCCGGCAGAATTGACAGCGTAATTGTTTATCGCGGCCAGGCGCTGGTGACGCGAATTATCGAAACAGACCTGTCGGAAGGAACCGCAGAAATAATCGTACCTGATTTGCCCGAAGGGATTGTTTCCGAGAGCCTCTTCGCCCAATCAGGGCTCGATGCAAGGGTTATCAGCGTACGCTATCGAGAAAAATCAATCAAAGAAGACACACGAGAGGAGGTAAAAGAACTCGAGGCTCAAATCGAGGATATTCAGAAAAGGATTTATGTAACAGACAGGAACCGTCAACACAGCGGACAATGCTGGAACAGATACAACAAGCTCTGGGAGTTAACACTACAGGGTGAGCAACAGGATTTAAATCGAGCCCTGCTGCAGCCCGATGGCCTAAGTGGTGTCACCGAATATCTGGAAAAGAAATCCGTCTTCTGGCACAAGGAAAATGTCGACCTCGAACAGCAAAAGTCTCAGCTCGAAAAGGAACTGGGACTATTGAATAAGCGGTTAGAGGAGCTCAAGGCCGGAAGAAGCAAAAAAGAACGGCAAGCTATCATTTATATCGACAGCCCCGGCAAAATACACGGCCAAATCTCGCTGAGCTACCTGGTAAATAACGCAAGCTGGCTGCCGCAGTATAATCTGCGCGCGATGCCGGGTGAGGAGAAGATGTTAATCGAGTATAACGCAGTGATACACCAGTCAAGCGGTGAAGACTGGGACGGCGTACAGGTCAGCCTTTCCACCGCTCAACCTACGACTGAGGCCGGCGCGCCGGTTCTGGATGCGATGAAAGTTGGACTTATGCCGGGAGCGATATCAAAGGGGCCATCAGGAATTCCGGTCGATGCGCTGAATGTACAGTCGAGTCCGATTAGCGATTCTTCAAAATGGCGTGATTTGACAGAGGATTTCGAACAGCTTCAAAGGCAGCGACGGGAAGCAGGCATCAGAGGTAAAGCCGCTCAAAGTGAACTGCAGCAGCTCGCCACAGGTAACCAGATGATAGAACTCAAAGCCGACAAGAAAAGTCTGCGGATGATAAGGCAACAGGCTGAAACCTTTGCGCGAAACGAAGGTGTAAGTGTTGCCTATAACCTGTCCGGCAAACTGACAATGCCCAGCAGGAGCGACCAGCAATTAGTGACCATAACATCATTCGAGGCTGACGCCGATTTTATCTTTGTTGCAACGCCGCTTCTGACCGACTATGTATACCTCCAGGCTGATTCGGTCAATAATTCCGACAGTCTTCTGCTGGCTGGGCCGGCGAACATGTACCGCGACGGCCAATTTGCAGGCAAGGGTCGTCTTGACATGGTGCCGGTCGGCAAAAAGTTTACTGTGGGCTTCGGTGTGGAAAGCCGTATCCAGGTCGTCCGTGAACTTGAAGATAAAGAGATTGATAGCTGGCTCGGCAACTGGGTGGAGAATTACAAGTACCGTATTGCAATCAACAACTACAGCGACCGGAAGATTAATCTGCGACTGATGGACAGGATGCCCTATACTGAAGATGAAGGCCTCGGTATCAGCGACTTCAAAACAAACTCTACTCTGAGCGGTAACAGCGAATACCTCAGAAGCGCAAAGGCAAAAGGCATCCTGAGGTGGGACCTGACACTCGAACCTGATACTTTTGATGACACGGCTACGGTAGTCACCTACGAATATACCATAAAATATGACAATGATATGCATATAGGCACTGTGGGCGGTTAAAAACCACTGTAATTCGGTGCACTTAAAGGGTTTTCGCACATGTAATACGGGCGAAAACCCTTTCGCTTTTGGGCTTATAGCAGTAAGTTAGCCAATTGTTTTCCGCACCCTTTTCAGTTATATTCGTAACATCTGTTTCTAACCAGTATTGCTGACAGAATCGAGGTTAGTTATGCCTTACAACATAAGAATCGTAAGCACCTATCCTCCACGCGCCTGCGGCATAGGTACTTTCTCACGTCACTTGGCTAACGCGTTAGCCGGCTTTACCGGTGAAGTCGGTTACGTGCGTATCGCCGTTATAGATAAGGAAGGTCTGGCGTATAACATCCCGGTGGACCTTGTCATTGACCAGTACAACCCACAATCATGGCTGGAGGTCGCCGAGACTATCGCCTCCAGGGCGCAGGAAAGCCCCAATCCAACCGTGGTATTGCTCCAGCACGAATACGGGCTTGACCCGGCAGGGCCCGGTAAAGACGGTGAAGGTAAGAACTTTATCGAAATAGCAAAGTCCCTGCGAACCGCGGGGCTTGTAGCCATGGCCTATCTGCATACGGTGCTGGACAGTCCAGACGGACACCAGAGGTCGGTGCTGCAGGAATTGGCCCAGAACACAGACGGCCTGCTTGTTCCCACTCGCAGCGCGGTTGACATACTCGAATCAGACACCTACAAAATCGACCGCACCAAGATAAAACACATCGACCACGGTATAAGGATGCAGAATCCCTCGCAGTATGACCGCTTATTAATCAAACAGCAGTTACATCTTGAGAACAAGTTCCTTGTAACCACGCTCGGACTGCAATCACCTGATAAGGGTCTGCCGTACGGTATCCGGGCTTATGGAAAATTTGTCAACGAGTCGCTAACCGAAGAACAGAGGAAACAGATTGTATATCTTATCGCGGGGCAATGTCACCCCGAGTTCATCCAGGCCGAAGGCGGCGGACCGTATGAGCGGTTCAAGGCCGATGTGGACAAGGCCCTTGCCGAGGCAGGTGTTCGCTGGTGCAGATTAAAAGAATTATCACCGGACAAGCTAAACTGTTGTGATATTGTTTTGTGGGACACGTTTTTAGATGAAAACGAACTGATGAAGTTATACGGTGCGACCAATGTGGTGGTGCTGCCTTATCTGAACATGCAGCAGATATCCAGCGGCATCTTGGCCGATACGGTCGGTTCCGGCCGAGTCGCCATCGCAACAAAATTCCGGTATGCAGTAGAGCTGCTGGATGCGGAGAACGCGGGGCAAAAAGGCTTAGTAATCGGTTCTCATGCAAGGGGTATTCTGGTTGACCCCGGCGAAGATTGCGTCGAGCAGATTGCCCAGGCACTGGATTACCTGGTCTTCAACCGGGCAAGGAGGCTCGCGATGGAAAAACGCGCGCACCGGCGGGGGTACCAGATGAAATGGGATAACACCGCATGGGCCATTCTGCAGTATTTAGAGTTCGTTAAGGAGCAGCACGATATAGTCACAGGCCGAGGGTTGGAATTTACCCGACAAAAAGAATCCGTCTTTGAAAAGAGAAATCTTGAATTCCTAAGCTAACGAAAAAAACTGAAATGAACATCTAAATCCGCTTTCTGAAAGGGCCGACATGGCAAAATTTAAACTCCCTCATTCAGGACACAACAGGCATTTATGCTATCTGGTCAATCTGGGCATACAGGACCGTGACCCGTCTGAGTACAGAAAGCTGGTTCGTGAGTCCAGGTTTGTATGCAAGAAATGCGGCAGGGTAGCCGCCAAGCCGCGCAATCTCTGCAACCCGGTAAAGCTCTGAGTTCACAGGGCGAGAGGATTGCAGGATAATCGGTCAGGATGTGTTACTAATAAATCATAAAAGGAGATACGTATGAAACGGACAATTCATATTACTCCCCTGCTTTGCCTTTTTATCGTGGGCGGCTGTCAACAAGCCTACTACAAGACAATGGAGACCTTCGGGTATCACAAGCGCGATATTCTCGTCGAGCGGGTCGAGGAGAGCCGTGATGCTCAAGAGCAGGCCAAGGAGCAGTTCAAGTCAGCCCTGGAGAAGTTCAGCGAGGTAGTGACCTTCGAAGGCGGTGAGCTTCAGAAAAAATACGACCAGCTAAAGTCTGAACTGGATAAAAGCGAGGCAAAAGCCGCCAAGGTAAGCGACCGTATAGATGCCGTGCAGGACGTGGCCGAAGCCCTGTTCCGGGAGTGGGAAAAGGAGCTTGACCAATATACCAATGAACGGTACCGGGCCTCCGACGAACAACTTTTGACTCAGACAAAGCAAAGCTATGCAAAGCTGATGACGGCAATGAAACGGGCCGAGTCAAAAATGAACCCAGTGCTCAGCGCCTTCCGTGACCAGGTGTTATATCTCAAGCATCACCTCAATGCCCGGGCCGTCACGTCTCTTCAGGACGAACTTGTAACTATCGAGGCTGATGTGGCGTCGCTGGTTGCTGAGATGGAGGCCTCCATAGCCGAGGCAGACGTCTTTATCAGTGAAATGACCGAGTAAAATCCGGTTAAGTCGGCAGGTAACATTCTGTCAAACAGGCGATGTTCTAAGTCCGAAAAAACCCGCTCGATACAAATATCGTCGCAGAAGCCGAGACAAGAAGGCAAAGATATAAAACTGATAGACTGCTGTTTATAGGGCCGCATTGGGGCGGCCTTTTTTTATGGCCCTGCTCTTAAAGAACTTACGCCTTAATGTCGAATTCCAAAGTGGAGTTGGCCTCCTGCCGTTAATGTGGAGAAGGGTTTAATGACGGACTCAAAACGCAACAGCAGAATAAGACTGCTTGTTAAGCGCCTCAACCGCCAGCGTAAAAAACAGGCGGCACAGATTGACTTACTGTGCAACGACATAATTGCCGCTCACAGCGATTTTCTCGACACAGTACGTACGCTGACCTTTGCAGGCGAGTTTTATGAATCACTAATAGGTGTCAGTGATTTAGACAATCTGTTCTGTTCTTGCGCCTCTATGATAAAAAAGCAAATTCCAGATGTGAACCTCGCCTTTTTCCTCAGTCAGCAAGACAATTTCCAGTTATACGCCTTCGACTGTAATACAAACGGGACTGACGAGGCACACCGACTGGAGCAATACTTCACCAATGAATTGGTCGAATCCATTACCAAAGCCAACCATCCATGCGATACAGATGAGTTGTTACAGATGGGACTGCAGGTAAGCCCGGCGATACTCAAAGATAGTTCGGCAATAACCATACCAATCGCAGCCAACAGGCCGGTTGCCGGATTTATACTGCTCTACAAACTTTCCGGCCGGAACTTTGACCGGCGCCAAATCAGGCTGCTTTGCGCCGTCAGGCGGGGTTTGTCGAAAGCTATACGAGCCTATACCGCCGCTGAGCAACCAAGCACTTAATCTGCCTGCCTTAACTACCACCTTTCACGTTGAACATAACCACTGCATTGAATATATGATAAGTTCTGGGTGTTTAGCTGGTTTTTATTGTCTTGAAATGTCGGGAGGCTTTGATATATTCGTGTCTTTCCGCTGCCGGGCAGGTAGCTCAGTTGGTAGAGCAACGGACTGAAAATCCGTGTGTCGGCGGTTCAAATCCGCCCCTGCCCATTAGTCAAGTTCTTAACCGGCAAGAAGTTATGGTTGTCGGTTTTTTTACTCTTCTTCTCCAGACCCCTGCTGCACCAAATCCGGACACAGCGACTGGGCTGCCGCTTGCCTTGCACGGTCCACCAAATCATCCGCTACAGCCAGGTAAAAAGTGTGTGTTGTGGAAAAGCTTGCATGTCCGGCCAAGATCATTACATCATGCTCAGACATGCCATTGGCAAGCAAGTTGCTAAGGGCGGTCCTTCGAAGATCATGGAACTGGGCCGATTTAATTCCTGCCCTTTTCAGAATCACTTTGAAATCCCTGCCCATGTTGTTGACAACCTTGATTCGTGAATCTGAAAACTTCCACTTGCCGTGTTTTCTTAGCTTCTGGATATGCCTGCAACGCTCATAGGGCACAAACACGTAAGGGTTGTCTTCACGGAGCTGTGACTGGTACTCTGTAAGGATATTGATCACCTCATCGGTCAGGGGAAGAAACCTGCGATCCGAATCCTTGATATGCCATTCCCAGGTCAATTTGGTGTGCTCTTTGGGAGACACTGATACGGCCTGGGTCTCAAAGTCAATATCACTCCAGATGCAATTCAAAAGTTCACCACGCTGCATCCCAGTAACAAGTGCCATGACAATAAGTATATCCCATCGTACCCTCCGCTGATCCTGGAATTCCTTTGACGCTTGCAAAATTTTCCGGCATTCATCAGAGGAAAATATTCGGACTTTCTTCTTGGGAGACTTTGGGGGTTTTATCCGCCATAGGGGATTTTCTTCAAGCTGTCCTCGGTCGACCGCCAGATGAAACATCCTCTTGAGGTGCCTCATTTTCTTGGCAACCGTAGCAGGTCTGTTTCCAGAATCAAGGCACGACCGGATAAACATTCCCCCGTGTCTGTGCTTTACTTTCAGGAAATCCATATTGCCTATTTTTTTGATAAAATCTTCCATGGCGGACCTGCACTCGTCTTTAGTGCTTTCCCTTATCTGTTTTCCTGTCCTTTTCAAAGAATCATTCATGAACCTGCGAAGTATCATAGATTCCGGACTAACACAACCAACCCTGAGCTCATGTACCAGTTGAGCACACTGCCGCTCGGCCTTACGCTTGTTTGCGTGTCCCAGGCTTTTCCACCGCCTTTTTCCATTTTCATCCACATAGCGGATAACATATTGAAAACGTTTACCGTCACCTGACGGTATAGTATTGAGCTTGACCAGCTGCTTCATAACAACCCCCTTTTTTATATCGATTTCAAACAGATAAAAAAACCAATTTAGAGGGATATCGATAGGGATATCGATGGGTTCAGGTAATTAATCCCTGTGAGTTGGTGAGAAGCGATATCAATAGCGATTGCAAAATTGACATGGATGACTTAAAATTAATGGTAACTGATTGGCTTGAATCAACAGTTAATTAAGAGAGAAAGACGAAATATTATGACTAAAGGTAATATTATTCTGATGCAGTTAATTTTAGGCGTGACTTGTGTAATGGCAGCAGAAGATTGGCAAAATCAACATGTTTTACATATCAACACCGTCACACCCCATTCGACCATGGTGGTATACGAAGATAAAACCAACGCGGCGAAAATGGCCCCTGAACTTTCTTCGCGGATGCAACTGCTCAACGGTGACTGGAAATTCCACTGGGTCCCCAGCCCGGCGGAGCGCTCAATGGATTTTTACAGAACGGATTTTGATGACGGCGATTGGAAAACCATTCCTGTTCCATCAAACTGGCAAGTTGAGGGTTATGGTGTGCCGATTTATACGAATGTCACCTATCCTTTCAACAACAATAATCCCCCTCGCATCATGGACCCGATGCGAGGTGATTATACCAAAAGTAAGCTGCCCAATCCGGTGGGCAGTTATCGGTATGAATTCCAGGTACCGAAGGACTGGGATGGAATGCAGGTATTTCTGAAGTTCGAAGGCGTCCAGAGCGCATTTTATCTATGGGTCAACGGTCAAAAGGTTGGCTATTCACAGGGCAGCATGACCCCAGCGGAATTCGATATTACCACGTACGTCAAAACCGGGGCCAATTTATTGGCTGCCGAAGTGTATCGCTGGAGCGATGGCAGTTATTTGGAGGATCAGGACTTCTGGCGGCTCAGCGGTATCTATCGTGATGTGGTTCTTTATGCTCAACCGAAACAGGCTATCCGCGACTTTTTTATTATACCGCACTTGGATAAAACATACACAAAAGGTAAGTTGGATATTTCTGTTTCGATCAATAATGCCTCGTCTAACGATGAAAAAGTGGAAATTGAAGCGACGTTGTTTGATCCAAATCAGAAAAAGGTCAAAACCATTTCTGGAACCGTTTCAGTAAGACTTTTCTCCACGGAAACATTATTCATGGAACTGGATGCTGGAACCGTACAGAGCTGGTCTGCCGAGACGCCAGCGCTTTATACGCTCGTGATTAATAGTTCGGCCGGTGAATCAACCGCAAGTAAGGTCGGCTTCCGAACAGTGGAGATTGCTGATCAGCAGGTGTTGATCAATGGGCGTCCTGTAGAATTCTTGGGTGTCAACCGTCACGAAATTGATCCTGACCGGGGTCGGGTCATGACTGAGAAAATGATGGTCAAGGATATCCTGATCATGAAACGCAACAATATCAATGTCGTGCGTACCTGTCATTACCCGGATACACCACGATGGTATGAGTTATGCGACCAATACGGGATCTATGTCATGGATGAAGCTAATGTTGAATCGCACGGGATGGGCTATGGAGACCGGACTCTAAGCCGTGATCCGGCCTGGCGTGAGGCCCATATCGACAGGGGTGTTCGTATGGTGCAACGCGATAAGAACCATCCGTGCATTATTTTCTGGTCACTGGGAAATGAAGCCGGCCGTGAGGAAAACTTCAGGTACGAGCGTGAAGCAATGCTCGAAATTGATTCATCGCGTCCCATTCATTATGAAGGCAATAGCAAGTGGGGTGATATATACAGCCGAATGTATCCGAGCTTAGATCTGCTCAGTGAATATCCGCAAGGAAATCCCATCAAGCCCTTCTTTGTCTGCGAGTATGCCCACTCCATGGGCAATGCTCTGGGTAACCTGAAGGAATATGTGGAACTGTACCGCAGGGAAAAATCACTCATTGGCGGCTGTATCTGGGACTTTGTCGACCAGGGCCTTCGTGCGAAGTATGGCGATGATGGTCACACCGCCGTTGTAGCTCCGTTTGGAGGTGGTGTAGATGCCGGTGATAAGTACTTTTTTGCCTACGGCGGCAGTTTTGGCGATAAGCCCAATAGCGGCAATTTTTGTGTCAACGGTGTGGTTACTTCGGACCGGCGAGACACCGCCAAACTGCACGAGGTCAAGTATCTGTATCAGTCCATCTGGGCCGATTTGATCGATGCGGCGGCGGGCAAAATCCGCATCCGCAATGAGTATGATTTCATCGATCTGGATCAGTTTACCTGCGATTGGGAACTGACAGCTGACGGCAGAGTGATCCAGTCCGGCCAACTCAAGACCGGTTCTATCCCCGCGGCAACATCCAAAGAAATTACTGTACCCTTTAAGCTCGTCACCCCGCAGCCCGGTGTTGAGTACTTTGTGAACTTGAGCTGGAAACTAGCACAGGATACGCTATATGCCAAAAAAGGATTTGAGCAGGCGTATTACCAGTTTCAATTGCCCATAACCACTCCGAAAGAGTGGATGGCCAAAAGCGCAGCGCCTAAAGTTGAAAAGCTTGCCGATAGGATAAAGGTTTCAGCTGGTTCGACGGAGGTCGTCTTCAGCAAAACAACAGGCAGTATTGCCGGCCTTAAACTGAACGGCAAGGCAATCATTACTGATGCGGCTGATGGGCCGGTTTGCTCGATCTACCGTGCCCGGGGTGATAATGACAGATTCGGATGGAGAGGGCTGGATACCTTCGTTCCGGAAGTGACGGACTATGATGTGCAGATAATTAATGACGTTTGTGTCATTACAATGTATTGTAAGTACATCTCGCCCGAAGCTGGCGCATATTACGTGTTGTCACGATGGTGTGTTGACGGTAGTGGAGTGATCGTTTCTGACAACAGTATTGATCTGACAGAAGGTCCTGCTGTATTGCCGCGCGTGGGTTTTGATATGAAGATATCTCCTGATCTGACGCAGGTTGAATATTTCGGCCGCGGGCCGTTCGAAAACTATGTAGATCGCAAGGCCGCCGCAAATACTGGATTGTATCAAACCACTGTTAAACAAATGTATGAATTTTATCAAAAGCCGCAATTCTGTGGTAACCGTTCGGATGTTCGCTGGGCGGCTCTGAGCGATGAATCCGGTAAAGGTGTTCTGTTTGTGGCTTCGGACCGGATGGATTTCGGGGCATTGGAATTTACCCAACAGGAGATGGCCTCCAAAAAGTATCCCTGTGACTTGATTCCCGACGGCAAAATCGTTGTCAGTCTTAATGCGGGTCTGACCGGTCTGGGTGGGGC
>CAYSTP010000055.1:0-12293 GCA_964434085.1 uncultured Pirellulales bacterium | reverse complement strand
GGTTAATATTATCCCAATTTCCGCCAAAGACAAGGTGTTTTTGATTGAATATTTACTATTGAAAATTGACTATTTAACGGCGTTTCCTCTGCGGTCTCCGCGGTGAAAATAACCAGTGTTTATTCGTGTCCTCCGTAAGGAGTCCCTAGGACATTCGTGGTTAAAATCTCTGTGGCCTCGCTTGCCCCTGCAAGCAGTAAGCAGGGGGTGTCCCCGGTGGCTATAATAAATCTGTGATAATCTGTGTAAATCAGTGGTTTCAGTGTCTTAGCGCATTGCCTGTCCCTGCATGTCGTAAGCAGGGGCGGGCCTTAGCGGCTAATTCTTTTAATCAGCGGCTTAGCTTATCCTGCAGTTCTTTCAATTTTTTCGTTCCTTTACGCCAATAATCCAGTTGCTCCCGCTTATCTTTACCCTTCAGATTCTTCATCACCTTCTCGGCCCCTCGCCGCTTCATTTCAACACAATCGAATGTCTTAGTCCTCATATTCTATCACCTCCAGAGGAGAATAAATTGCTATTGATGGATATCCTTTTAGTGTATTAACCGCATTATAAAGTGGTATCTTTTGAAAATTCACTATATGTTTGAAATTCCAGCTCACTATCATGGAAGCATTAGCCGTTGTCGCCAACGCCACGTGTAAAGCATCAGGCAGATACTTCTGTGCGACAATTCCTTCGGCAAGATATGCTTCCTGAAGCTCTATTGCCTCAACAGTCACATCCAGCACAGTAGCAATCGGCAGCACTTCCTCAAACAACCTGCGAACTTCCCCCGGCGCTTCCTGTATCTCTTCTCGCACAAGTTCGCTCGTCAGAAGAGAGAATCTTTTTTCACGAACCGCACTGAAGAAGGCCTTGCTTGCTTCCCGGAATTCCTCGTCGAAAACGCCTCCGAACACTGACGTATCCGCATAAACACTGACTTTCTTGGTTTCTTTTGCCATGCCAAGCCTTAAATAAAAATGTCTTTTATCCATTATAGTTTCTCAAATTCACCTCCTCAAACGAAAAACCCTTACGATAGGTCTACCGCGCCAAAGCAAAATCTGTGTTACCCGTCCTGAGCCTGCCTGTACTGAGCTTGTCGAAGTATCGAAGGAATCAGCGTTGTAAAACACGAGTCACGAGGGCCGGGCGATGAGTCACAGGGCTTTTTTTGAAAAAATGGGCCTTTTTCCTTGATTTTTGTTCAAAATATGGTATAATACCGACGATGTTAGATATAATATAAACTTAGGCAGCTTGAAAATGACCGGAGCTTCTAAAACTATGAACTTAAATTTCTCCGCGTCCTCCGCGGTTACACATTCAGAAATTTTATTCCTTGACCTCGATCTCTTCATAGGTGGTTAAAAATACAACCTTTTTATGCAAAACGAACCCAATTTTATGCGTTTTTCGGCCAAAAACAGGGATTACGAGAAAAAACGAACCCAATCGAACCCAATTTTTTGGCTTGTTTAATCGGTGTAACATACTCCACTGTAAAAAGAAGGTATGTTAAAATTTATAATCCGTGTATATGAAGATGAATACCCTGAACCCTGAACGCTATATGCTATTTTTCGGGAGAGACCAAAATGTTCATCGACTATGTAACCTTAATGCTCGTCAACATGGCCGCAGGTCTTGTGGTGTTGGCCTTTTTCGTCGGTTTTGCGGTCCACAAAGACGACCACCGCGCATGGTCGCCCGCCTTTGCTGTTGCAGGCCTGATAGCGACCATTTGCGGTTTTGTGATGAGTTTCACCTGGCCGTTGCCCTATCCTTACAACATCGCGTTTGGTGAATTGTCGGTGATGTTCGGCCTGTTGTACTTGGCCGCGGCGCTGTCGCTGGCCAAAGGCTGGAACCTGATGCCCATCGGCATCTACGCCGTGTTCGCCGGCGCCGTCGCAATACTGGTCGGCATTCGTATCATCGTCCTCGGCCTGACTAATAATCCTGCGCTCAGCGGTACGGGCTTTATACTCACAGGTTCTATCGGCGTACTGATGCCGCTGCTGTTATGTATGAAGAAGGTCAAGGCAATCAGATTGCTCGGCGCCTTATTGCCTTTGGCTGCTGCGGTTATATGGGCCTGGACCGGATACACCGCATACTGGCTGCACCTGCTGCCGAAATAACAAATCAATTCCGCGTGAAATGCGGGGGGCAAATGAACGGCATAGTTAATCCTGGTCGGGTTCGGCCTGGGCCATGTCCATCCAGTTCGGCTGTGAGAGGAACAGGGCGAGCCTGCTGTACTCGTCCTGGACGGCGCTAAACAGCACCGGGGCATCCCGCATGCTTTTGTCTCGTCCGGCGCATTCGAGCTGGTAGGCGAAGTCAGCCAGTTTTTTTGCTCCTATCTGAAGCGCGGCGCCTTTCAGGCTATGCGCGTACATTTTGATATGCTTGGGGTTGGATGACTTGATGGCTTCGGCGATTGACTTGATGCAGTGCGGACTATCCTTGAGGAACATTTTCGCAACTTCTTTTATCACTTCGGGGTCGTCGCAGATTTCGGTAACGGCCTTGAAGTCTATTATGTCATGCGGAGCGAAGTCTTCGTCCGAGATGTCGGCCCGATGTGTCGGGCTGCTTTGGCCGGAAGGACTTTCTCCATCGGCAGCAGCGTCGTCACATATTTGGCTAAGCTGTTGGATTTCGGATGTTGCGGCGTCGAGCTGCTGTGAGAGGTCTTCGTCCTTCGTTTCGGCGGAGCAGGTTTGCGATTGGGGACCCAGATAGGCCTTGAGCATCTTGACGAGCCGTTTTCTGTCGATAGGCTTTGAGATGTAATCATCACAGCCGGCGGCCAGACATTTTTCCCTGTCACCGCGCATGGCATGTGCGGTGACGGCGATGATGGGTTTGCTGAAACCGGCCTCGCGGAGCTTTCTGGTGGCGTCATAACCGTTCATGTGGGGCATCTGAATGTCCATGAGGACCACGTCGAAATCTTCGCTCATGGCCATTTCGAGAGCCTGTTCTCCATTTTCAGCGATTTCGGTCTGCAGGCCGAGCTTCGTAAGCAGCAGCTTTATCAGGGTCTGGTTGGTGGGAGTATCTTCGGCAACGAGGACCCTGCCAGAGAACCTGACGCCTTTGACCGGCACTTCTTCTTTTCGGATTCTCTTCAACTGGTCGTATTTATTGAAGACCGGCTGTGACTTGACATCGAGGCCGACAGGCACAACGAGCGAAAAGACCGAGCCGGCACCGATTTCGCTTTTTAGATATATATCGCCTTCGAGCAGGTTAATAAGCTTTTTAGTTATTGTAAGTCCGAGTCCTGCTCCTGCGGATTTTTGGCTCCGCACGACGGCGGCCTGCGTGAATTCATGGAAGATTTTCTCCTGGTCCTGCTCGGCGATGCCAATACCCGTGTCCTCGACGTCGAACCTGATACAATCTTTGCCCTGTATGTTTTCGAGAAAGACATTTACGTAAACGTGGCCTTCTTCGGTGAAGTCGATGGCGTTGTTTATAAGATTAGTAAGGCATTGTCGCAGTCTCATGGGGTCTGTCTTAATCAGGGCCGGCAGGTCGGTTTTCTGTGAGATCGCGAATTCAAGCCCCTTCTGCATGGCCGGAGGCCTCATCAGAGATTCGACGATAGCAAGCAGATGTTCGAGAGAACATTCGGTGATATCGAGGGTGAATTTCCCGGCTTCGATTTTGGAATAGTCAAGGATATCGTTAATGAGAACGAGCATGTTCTGGGCGCTTTCTCTGATGATTTTGAGATGGCTCTGCTGTTCTTCGGTCAGGCTCTCTTCGGCGAGAACTTCACTCAGTCCGATGATAGCGTTAAGCGGAGTTCTGATTTCATGGCTCATGTTTGCAAGGAAGTGGCTTTTGGCCAGGTCGGCAACGACGGTTTCATGAACTTCCTTGTTGGTTTTTTCCATTGCGGCTTCGAGTTTTCTGTTCGCGTGTTCAAGCTCGGCCTGCGTTTGGCTGTCGTGCTCCTGCAGTTGTTTGAGGCGCTGCTGCAGGGCATGTTGAGCTGCTCGGAAGAAGTCCGTCTGAGTAACGATTCCGACAAGTTTGCCGTTACTGACGACGGGCAGGTGCTTTATTTTCTGCTCGTCGAGCATCCGGGCGGCCTCTACGACCGATACGTTATCGCAAAGACTGACGACGGGGCCGGACATAACCTGTCCAACGGTAAGGTCGCCAAACCCTTTGTTTTCCGTAATAACCTTGCGGCTAAGGTCGTGATGAGTAATAATTCCGCGGATTTGGTCATTTTCAACGACGACCATGCAAGTGATTTGTTCTTTGGCCATCTTCTGTGCGGCTGCAACAACAGATTCACCGGGTGTGACGGTGACAACATTTTCGTTCATCATGTCGCGCAGCGTGGCGGCAGGGTTTTCCTTGCCGTTATTAATCGAGCTACCCAAGCTGTAGTTGTCCTGAGCGTCTTTGACCTTCTTACCCATATATTGAATCCCCAAATTCAAAATCGAGTCCAAAGTACAGCTTCTTAGCTTCGGTAGTCCTATAATAGTTCAGAGGCGGACCCGTATTTAGAAAGGGTATCGGCAGGTTGTGTTCGCGGTTTAATCTAAGAACAAAGCTGATTTCCCGTCGAGGGGAGGGTATGTTTTTGGAGTTTGACAGTGTGTATCGGTGGATTTAGAATGAGTGGGATTAATTGAAAGGGTGAGCAATGGATTATCAGGACAATAATAACGTTTCCGGGCATGGAGAAGGTATGGGGCGTGGGCCTGTACCGCAACCGCCGGCGCCGGTGTGGGCGGCTTCGCCGCCGAAGAAAAAAAGTGGCTGGGGGATATTCTGGGGGATATTGCTTGGGTTATCGGTCCTTGCAAACATTGTGTTTTTCCTGATGATAATCGGCCTTATGGCAGTGGTAGTTACGGGCCGGGCGGATATGATAACGGAGAAGGTGCTGGCGCCGGGACCGCGGGCGCAAAAGATTGCGGTAATCAGGGTTCACGGTGTGATCGATTCGGTTAGCGCACAAGACGTGGTAGAGCAGATAAAGCACGCACGGAAGGACCGTCATGTCAAGGCGCTTATCCTAAACGTTGATTCGCCTGGAGGGACGATATCCGGCAGCGACCAGATTCATAATGAAATCGTCAAATACCGCAGCGAGAAAGCAAGGCCGGTAGTGGGTTTTATGCAGAGTCTTGCGGCGTCCGGGGGATATTACGTTTCGGTTGCGTCGGACGAGATAGTGGCTGAGCCGACGACGATTACGGGTTCGATAGGCGTGATAATGGGTTATCTGGTGCTGCAGGACCTTCTGGAGGGCAAGCTGGGTATCGAACCGGTGATAATTAAGTCAGGCCAGAAGAAAGATTGGCCCAGCTCGTTTCATAAACCATCGGAAGAAGAGCTGAAGTACTTTGAGGAAAAGGTAATCACGCCCGCGTTCGAGCGATTCAAGAAAATTGTCACGGACGGCAGGGGCGAGCTGAGCGCTGAAGATGTGAACCAACTGGCCGATGGCGGCATATTCTCGGCCGAGGAGGCGCTGAGTGAAAAGCTGATTGACGAGATAGGTTATTTCGACGATGCGGTGAGCAAGGCGAAAACTCTGGCGGGGATAGATGAGGCACAGGTAATCGAATATACCAGGCCCTTCTCATTTGCCGGCCTTTTCGGCTCAGAGGCAAAGAGCATCTTCAAGCTGGACAGAAATACGATATACGAACTTTCCACTCCGCAGGTGATGTACCTTTGGAGCATCCATTGATGCCGGCAGAGACGAGGCTGTTCAGGGGGCGGGGTCCGGGAAAGAACAAGATGGAGCTTGTGAGAAGGAAAAGTATCAGGGGGCCGGGCTATGTCATTTTTTGATTCTCAGACGTTTACGCTGATTGTACTGCCGATACTGATTTTCCTGGCGAGGGTGTGCGATGTAACTATCGGGACGCTAAGGCTTATCTCGGTCAGCAGAGGGCACAAGTATTTGGCGCCGCTGTTCGGTTTCTTCGAGGTCCTGATATGGATTATAGTCATCGGCAAGGTGATGCAGAACCTTGACAACTGGGTGTGTTACGCGGCGTACGCGGGCGGCTTTGCAACGGGTAATTTCGTCGGGATATGCATCGAAGAAAAGATAGCGATGGGGACGTTTATGATTCGCGTGATTACGCAGAAGGACGGGGCCGAGCTGATACACAGTCTCAACGAGGCGGGATACGGGGCGACGAACACCAGGGCGGAAGGAGCAGAGGGGCCGGTGAGCATAATCTTTTCGATAATCAATCGCAGCGACCTTTCGCACGTCATAGAATTGATAAGGCGGTTTAATCCGAATGCTTTTTATACCATCGAGGACGTACGATTTGTTAAAGAGGGGATATTTCCGGCGAGGAGGTCTCTGCTCAAGAGGACGGCGAACATATTTCCGAAGATGTACAGGAAAGGTAAATGAAGGGAGGTAAGGACTGTGGCGAGGTTAGTGAGCAAGCGTTCAAGGAAGGCCGGTCTGCCGCCGGGCAGTGTGGTGCATATCGGCGAAAGAAAGGCTGAGTCGGTTCGGATAACGCTGATAGACTACGACGAGACGAATTACCGGCAGGAGGAGGTTGCGGAAGTTGAGCGGTGTTTTGAACTGAAGACGACGCCTACGGTGACGTGGATAAATATAGACGGGGTCCACGATACGGCGCTTATCGAGAAGGTGGGTAATCATTTCGGGCTGCATCATCTTGTTCAGGAGGACATAGTCAGTACCGGCCAGAGGCCGAAGTTCGAGGATTATGACGATTATCTATTTGTGGTCTTCAGGATGCTCACTTATGATGAGCAGGAACGGGCGATAGACAGTGAGCAGGTCAGCCTGGTTTTGGGCAGGAACTTTGTCATATCATTTCAGGAGCATGTCGGCGACGTTTTCGAGCAGGTGAGGGAGCGAATCAAGGCGGGCAAGGGACGGATTCGCAAGATGGGCTGTGATTACCTGGCGTATTCGCTGATGGACGCGACCGTGGATAATTACTTTTCTGTTCTGGAGAGAATGGGAGAGCGAATCGAGGTGCTGGAGGAGAAGCTGGTGGCCGAGCCGGATGAAAAGACGCTGAATGAGATACACGACTTAAAATCGGAGATGCTTTATTTGCGTAAGAGCGTGTGGCCTCTGCGGGAAGTGATTAACGGGCTTGAAAAAAGCGAGTCGGATTTGATAAGCGACGGCACGAATATATACTTCCGTGATGTTTATGACCACACAATTCAGATAATCGACACGATTGAGAGCCTTAGGGATATGGTTTCGGGGATGCTGGATATATATTTGTCGAGCCTGAGCAACCGGCTGAACGCGGTGATGAAGGTGCTGACAATAATTGCGACGATATTTATTCCGCTGAGCTTTTTCGCGGGCGTTTACGGTATGAATTTCAAGTATATGCCGGAATTGAACTGGAAATGGGCGTACCCTTTGGGCTTTTGGGTGTTTATAATAGTGGTTGTTTGCGGTATGCTTGTGTTTTTCAGACGCAAGAAGTGGCTGTAGTTGAAACTTGAATCAGGAATTTGAGGGAGCTGTCTTATGATTTTTCTGTTTATACTTACCTTGACAGTGTCTTTTATCGTCGTTCGGGTAGGCGCTATCGCCTTTCAGCTTACGGGCCTGGAATGGTCGCTTGCGAAGTTTCAGGCGCTTAGCTGTTTTACGGGTACTGGGTATACGACTAAAGAGGCGGAGCTGATTACCGGCAATCCCCAAAGACGCAGGATTGCTTCGGTACTTATGGTGCTCGGCAGTGCCGGTCTGGTGATAATGATAGCAACGTTTGCAAGTACGATAATATCCCAGGAGACGATAATATCTGCCTTTTCCAGGTCTTTTTTGCCGTTTGAGATACCGTCTTACATCGTCAAGTGGATAAACCTCGTCATGCTTATCGTTGCGGCAGCGGTGGTCTATAAAGTTTCCACCAATAAGAAAATCACCCTCAGGCTGACAAACTTCCTGCGGCAGAAGATTGCAAAAAAGGAATTTTTCTCACGGGTTACAATCGAGGAGTTGCTGCTGGCAACCGGCGGTTATGGTGTATCGAGGGTCAAGGTGTACAGCGAAAGTCCGGTTTTGAACAAGACGCTTGTCGAGGCTGATTTGAGGAAACGGGATATTACGGTTCTGGCTATAGTCCGTGGTGAGGAGACGATAGCCAATCCCGGGGCCGACAGAAGAATCCTGCGAAGTGATGAATTGGTTTGCTTCGGCAGACTGGAGAATATCCGGTCTGTTCTTTGCCCACAGGTTGGTGCACAGACAGAGGTCGCGAAACCGGAACCTGAAAAAGAATCGCAGGAGCGAACATCAGAACAATGAAAGCGTATATAGAGGAGTTTTTTTCAACATCGCAGGGCGACGCAGCCTTACGTAACCTTATTTTTTACAAGCACATAGGAGGCCAAAAATGCTTATCCGTCAAAGCGCTCGTAACAGTGTGTCGGCAAGAAATTTGGTGATTACGACGGTTTTTGTTCTGTTCGTACTGGGGCCGGTTTTGTGTGCCGAGGACCAGGCGAGTATCACGGCGCTGCGGCAGATGGGCAAGGCCTTTACGTCTATCGCCGAGAAGACGTCACCGGCGGTGGTTGGTATTAAGGCTGATAAGGTTTATACGCAGCAATCCTCGGATATGCCTTACTGGTTTTTCGAGGACCCGTTTTTTAATGACGAGTTTTTTGAACGCTTTTTCGGAAGACCGAGAAGCAGACAACAGCAGCCACAGCAGAGGAAGGTGGTTCAACCTGTTCAGGGTTCGGGGTTTATCATTTCCGATGACGGGTACATCCTGACGAATAATCATCTTGTAGGCGACGCGGAGAACGTCCGGGTGCAGCTTGGAGACAACAGAGAATTCAAGGCCAAGGTGATAGGAGCAGACCCTGAATCCGATGTGGCCCTGGTTAAGATTGAGGACGGGAATTTGCCTCATCTGGAGCTGGCGGATTCGGATGCTCTGGAAGTCGGCGAATGGGTAGTAGCAATAGGCAGTCCGTTCGGATTGAGTCATACAGTGACCGCAGGGATTGTGAGCGCGAAAGGCAGAAGCGGCGTGGGTATCACCACGTACGAGGATTTCATACAGACCGACGCGGCGATAAATCCGGGCAATTCGGGCGGGCCGCTGCTGAACCTCAACGGCAAGGTTGTCGGGATTAATACGGCTATCATCAGTCGCAGCGGCGGGAATATGGGTATCGGGCTTGCAATTCCGGTTAACATGGCCAAGTCGGTATATGAGCAACTTATTTCCGAAGGCAAGGTAGTGCGGGGTTATCTTGGTATATCACTGCAGGATTTGACGCCGGAGCTGGCGGAAAATTTTGACCTTAAAGAATCCAAAGGCACAATTGTCACCAAGGTTGTCGAGGACTCGCCTGCGGACAAGGCGGGTGTAAAGTTCGAGGATGTAATAATAGAATTTGACGGAAAGGCGGTGGAGGACTCGAAGGACCTGATGAATCGGGTCGCTGTGCTGCAGCCGGGAACGAAGGTGAAGCTGGCGATTCTTCGTGAAGGCAAAAAAGAGACGGTGACTGTTGAGCTGGGCGAGAGGCCGAAGCCCGAAGAGATGGCGGCCGATGAAACACCGGCGACGATTTATGACCTGGGACTCGATGTCAAGGACCTGACCGATGAGCTGGCGGACAGGCTGGGGTACGAAGGCATCGAGGGAGTGGTTGTAGTCGAGGTGCGACGCGGTACGGAGGCTTATCGCAAGGGTATCGAGCCGGGTATGGTGATTATGAAGGTCGGGCGAGTCGATGTCAAAAACACAAAAGAGTTTTACCGCGAGATAAAGAAAGTCAAGAAAGGCGAAACAGTGGTATTTCTCGTGACCGACGGGCAGCAGAGACGTTTCGTTACGCTCGAGGTGCCTGAAGAATAAAGTAATACGAAGAAAAGTTTTGGATTAATAAAAGGCCCCGGCCCTGTTGTCGGGGTTTTTTATGCGCGGGGCGGTGATTACAAATGCGTTGCGATTAGTCAGCGTGGGTGTTAGACTTCGGGTCATGCTTGAGCGGATACTGAAATTCTACACGAAGTATTTTGCGGTTTGGGTGATTATTTTCGGCGTGGTTGCGTACCTTTGGCCCGGGCCTTTCGTTGGGCTTAAGAAGTTTAACGAAACGTTCTTTGCTTTAACGATGTTCGGCATCGGAGCAGTTCTCGAAGTTAACGACTTCAAACGGATTGCCAACAAGCCTTCTATAGTTTTACTCGGCTGCATTGCGCAGTACTCTATCATGCCGGTCGGAGCGTTTGTATTAGCGAAGATGTTTAACCTGTCGCCGGAACTGACGGTGGGGCTTATCCTGACCGGTGCTGCGCCGGGGGCGATGGCAAGCAACGTTATGAGCTATATCGCCAAGGCGGATACGGCGTATTCGGTGTCACTTACCACGGTCTCGACGCTGCTGTGTCCCGTATTAACGCCGGGGCTGACTTACCTGCTGGCGAAGTCCACGCTGCCAATACCCTTTTGGAACATGTTCTTCAGTGTGATTTATATGGTGGTGGCTCCGCTTATTCTTGGGTTTGCGGTGCGGCACTTTTTCAAAAAGCGCGTGGAAAGAATAGCGGCGGTTTTTCCGGCCATATCGGTAACCTTTATCATCTTTATCTGCTCGCTGGTAATCGCGTTGAACAGGGAACGGCTGGCGCAGCTTACGGGAATTATCGTAACTGTCGGGGTCATCCTGAACGTTTACGGAATGTCGGCGGGGTACGGCCTGGCGAGTATTTTCAGGATGGAAGTGAAGCGGCGACGGACGTTGTCGATTGAGATTGGGATGCAAAACGCGGGTCTCGGGACGGCACTGGCGCTGAAACATTTCGGCGATGTAACCGCCTTGCCGGCGGCGGCGTTTGTGTTCATATGTATTATCACGGCGTCGGTGATGGCGGAACTGTGGCAGAGGGGCAAGTGAGGTATTGCATTTGTAGGGCAATAAGGTTATAATCCGCGGTTAAATTGGGCGCAAGCGGGGCAGCCGATGTCGGCTGCCCCTGCGTTTGTAAAAAGTGGACAGTTCTGGAGAAGGTTTGGCTATGGGCTGCAGATTGGCAATTGCGGGAGTTACCGGAGCGGTCGGGCAGGAGTTTCTGCGGACGCTGCAGGAGCGGGAGTTTCCGTTTGACTCGCTCAGGATGCTGGCGAGCAGCAGAAGCGCCGGTAAAAAAATAGAACTCAAAGGCAAAGAATATATGGTCGAGGAGCTTACGGAAAAGAGCTTTGTCGATATCGATATCGCCCTGTTCAGTGCCGGCGGGGCGCGGAGCAAGCAGTTTGCGCCCGCGGCGGTGAAGGCGGGAGCGGTAGTGGTTGATAACTCGTCGGCGTTTCGGATGGACCCGCTGGTGCCGCTGGTAATCCCGGAGATTAACCCGCAGAAGATTAAAGAGCATAAAGGGATTATCGCGAACCCGAACTGCTCGACGATAATCGGTATCGTTCCGGTCTGGCCTTTGCACAAGGCAAATCCCGTAAAGAGGATGGTTGTAAGCACCTATCAGGCGGCCAGCGGCGCCGGGTATTCGGCGATGATGGAGCTGGAGAACCAGACACGTGAGATACTCGATGGTAAGGAGCCGACGTGCAAGGCATTTCCGTATCAAATAGCGTTCAACGTGTTCAGCCATAATTCGGCGCTGGGTCCGAACGGGTACAACGAAGAAGAAACCAAGATGGTCAAAGAGACCCGAAAGATATTCGATTGTCCGGGTATCGCGATTACCTGTACCTGTATTCGGGTACCTGTGTTCCGCGCGCACTGCGAGAGCATTAACCTCGAGTTCACCGAGGCGATTACGCCCGAGCAGGTCAGGGAGCTTCTGAGCACCGCGCCGGGAGTTTCATTGATTGACGACCGGCAGCATAATCGCTTTCCGATGCCGATTGACGCTACCGGCCAGGATGATATTTACGTCGGGCGTATCAGGCAGGATGAATCTATTCCTGAAAATCGCGGGATAAATATCTGGGTGGCGGGTGACCAGCTTCGAAAAGGGGCGGCGCTGAATGCTGTGCAGATAGCTGAATACCTGCTATAATCCGGCTGCATGTCCACTCGCAAGATAAAGCTCATAGTTCAATATGACGGGGCGGATTACCGCGGCTGGCAGATTCAGCCGGGGCATCAAACCATACAGGGGCAGCTTAGCGACGCGGTGACGAGTCTTGTCGGCAGGAAAATCACCGTGCACGGGGCCAGCAGGACCGACGCGGGAGTAAGCGCCTTAGGACAGGCCGGGGTTTTCGAGATAGTCAACTGCCCGATTCCCACAGAAAACTTCA
>CAYSTP010000054.1:0-12413 GCA_964434085.1 uncultured Pirellulales bacterium | reverse complement strand
GTAAGCAGGTTCTCCTTGGTGATTTGCATATCCATACCTATTTTTCTCGTTATCTCATTACTGTAGCCGATAGCCTCGAACTTTATAGTATGCGGGTCGGCGTTGTAACGATAAAAGCGGAGCCTGAATGAAACGTTTGGGGTTCCAAAGTTGATAAGGCCAGTAACAATTTCTTCGCCGCTGTGGCCGTCGTCGTCTGTGAAAGCGGTCGGTGAGCTGAAAGCCTGGCCGTCAAGGGCAGGCACCTGCGAACAAAAATCTTGCCATGCATCGTCCGCCTGAGGCTCGGTAACGTAGTTGGAATAAGTGGAGTCGAGAGTTACCGTTGTAGCTATTCTTTTGGCGCATTCCAGACCTGACTGCGCGGCGTACAAGGCCGTATTGACTTTGCTTTGATTGCCGGCTATCTGCGCATTGCTGCCCGCCATGCAGCACAGCGATACCGCCAGCGTCGAGAACAACAGTACGAACACCATCGAGATAATTAGAACGGCGCCGCGATTGGCTCTGCCGCCTGTTCGTTTAGGTTTCATGATGGCCCCCAGGCCGAAAACTTTGGATGGTCTACTTAAGCCACCTTCTAAGTGCTGTTCGCTCCACCTAAAATATAAGAAATAGCAAGGCTTGTCCCAAAGCCGAATCCAATTATTGCCAAAAGGTGTAGGTCTTATAAAAACGAGGTCTGGAGCTTAAAAAAGCTACTTTGCCGTCTCAAGTTCGGCAAAATATGAGCTGCGTGCAAAAGGTGATGATATGACCCAGCTAAAACCCATCTCTATCGCCACGCTCTTCCAGAAGTCAAACTTATCAGGCGGGAGGTACTCGACCACCTCAAGTGATTCCTTGGACGGCCTGAGATATTGGCCGATTGTAATACGCTCACAGCCGGCCTTTCGCAAATCATTTAGTTCCTGCTCTACTTCTGCATCCGTTTCACCCAGGCCGAGCATTATTGAAGATTTGGTGGGTATATCCGGATATACTGCCTTTGCCAGCCTCAGCAGTTCCAACGAAAGCTGATAATCACCGCCGCTTCTGGCAACATTGTACAGTGAAGGCACTGTTTCGACGTTGTGAGCGAAGACAAAAGGCAGGGCGTCTCTTAAAATTTTTATTGCCTGTACCTGGCAATTTCGAAAATCGGGCACCAGGATTTCGAATTTCGTTTCGGGGCACATTCGCCGCACGGTATTAACACAGTCGCGAAAGTGACATGCTCCGCCGTCAGCCAAATCGTCCCTGTCAACGCTGGTAATGACTAAGTATTTGAGTTTCATCTTCCGGACCATTTGGGCAAGGCGGGCCGGTTCGGTCGGGTCGGGCGGTTCAGGCTTACCCTTTGCTACGGAACAGAACCTGCAGTTTCGCGTGCATACGTTGCCCAGTATCAGGACCGTTGCCGTTCCTCTGCTCCAGCACTGACCGCGATTAGGACAATTAGCATTAACACATATAGTCTCAAGCTCGAGATTATTGAGCACATCCTGTGTATGTACAAATCCCTCGCCGGCACCAATCGGCCTTTTCAGCCACGGCGGCAGCCTGCTTTGTTCAGCGTTCAAGGTTCGATGTTTAGCGTTCAATGTTTCTGTTCTACATTCCCATCGTCCGAAATGCTTTTGAATTAGCACTTTGAGCTTTTCCTTCACCTCGGCCATCGACCGCTGCCTGCCTGTCTCTGCGAGCACAGAGGTCATCTTCACATCATCGAGTCCGCACGGCACGATATAATCGAAGATGCTTAGGTCATTGTTTATATTTATTGCCATTCCGTGATACGCGATGGTCTTCGAAACCCGAACCCCGATTGAAACAATCTTCTTTCCACCGGCCCACAGCCCCGGATAACCTTTATATCTGCTCGCGACAACCTCCAAGTCAGCCAGCAATTCAATCCCTATCTGCTCCAGTGTTCGTATATAGTCACTTATTCCCAGGCGAAGTTCTTTGAGATTGACAATCGGGTAGAAGACAATCTGCCCCGGATTATGTGCGGTCGTACCGCCGCCTCTGCGTATCTCAACAACGTCAATCCCCTTGCCGGCCAGTTCGTCTTTATCAAGAACAAGCTTGTTTGCACTCTGTCTGGCGCCGAGCGTTACGACCGGTTTGTGCTCAACTATTAGAACAGTATCAGGAATCTGCCCAAGCCTTCTCTTGGTGCACAGTTCGTGTTGTTTACTCAGGGTCTCTGAATAATCTGCCAGGCCGCAGTCGATAATCTCAAGCATCCCTGCCTGCTGTTGTTCATGGGTGACTGTCATTTTAATCTCAGGCCTTGGCTCGCGGCGGAACGTGCAAACTTGTGCCGAACGCATCTTCCCACGCCTCTTTCAGGACCTCTGATACCGTCGGATGAGCAAAGCACACGTCGGAAATCTTTTGTGCGCCGCCTAATAGCGCCGTCGCCGCCGTAATCATCTCCGTTGCCGTTGCCCCGACGATAGTGACGCCCATAACCTTATCGTCAGCCTTGTTTTTAATTACCCGTACTTCTCCCGTGGTCTCGTTATGCGCCAAACTTCGGCCGTTGGATTTAAACAAGGCCTTGCCGACATACGTCTCGATGCCCTCTTCGGCGCACTTTTTTTCATTTTTACCCACTGACGCCACCTCCGGAAACGTATAAACCGCCCGCGGAACAAGCGAATAATCGTACATTTTCTGGTCCCCACCTGTTGCATTAGCCGCTGCAACTTGGGCCTCTGCAAATGCCCCGTGCGCCAGAAACGTCGTGCCCACTACATCGCCGAGTGCATAAACGCCCGACACATTGGTCTCCATCTTCTCATTTACCTTTATAACCCTGCCGTTCATCTCAAGCCCCAGCGCATCAATTGTCTCCTTGTCGCAGGTTGCCCTGCGACCGACCGCAACCAGCACCTTTTGGGCCTGCAGGTTCTGTCCCGATTCGAGTGATACCGTTGCTCCATCGCCCCCAACGGTAACAGCAGTAACTTTCTGACTGACCATCGATTCAATGCCGAGCTTCTTGAATTCTCTGGACATGGTCTTTCCCACCCATTCATCCTCGAACGGCAGCAGCTGCGAAAGAGCTTCCACTATCGTCACCTTTGTCCCGACCGCCGAGTACACACAGGCCATCTCGCAGCCGATTACTCCGCCGCCGATAATTACCATAGATTCTGGTACTTCGGAAAGATTAAGTGCTTCGTTGCTGCTTATGATTGTCGCACCGTCGAACGCAAAGGCGCCAATCTCTACCGGCTCGGAACCTGTTGCAATGATAATGCTCTTGGCCTCAATCTCGGTATTACCGTCTTGCGATTCGACTTTAACCTTATTGGCGGCAGTGGCAGTTCCGCGTCCACGGAATAGCTTTATTCCGTTGCTCTGCATCAGGCCGGTAACGCCTTTATTAAACCCCCCTACGATAGCGTCCTTTCTGGTCTGCATCTTTTGCCAGTTTGGTTTTACCGAGTCGACTTCCAGTCCCATCAACGAGGCGTACTTGGCAAGTGTCAGGAAATGTACCGAACCGAGCAGGGCCTTTGAAGGAATACAGCCGCGGTTTAAGCATGTCCCGCCCATCGCGCCTTTTTCCACCAGTCCGACCGAAGCGCCTTTTTGGGCACAGCGAATCGCCGCCGAATAGCCTCCGGGCCCGCTGCCTATCACGAAAACATCGAATTTCTCAGCCATAGTCCGGCCCTCTCGCTGATTCAGAGTATTTCGTCTTTTGCCTTATTTTGAACATGCAGTATAGCACAAAGCCGCAAAAGACAAAACCTAAGCCTTGCAAAATCGAATGATTTCGAGACCGGCAGATAGACACCTGAGTCCCTACCTGCCGACGGTGGTTTGATTGGCTGGGAAGAACCCTAATATTCCTGAATCGAGCTGCAAAATCAATCCCGCGTCAGGGTCAATCCCGACACAATTGCCCGAAAACTGTCGGCCGTCGTGAATAACTGTTATCCTCTGACCCAGCAGAATACTGAATTGCTTCCACTGTTCTACGACCTTTTCCGGTCTTGTATGTGCCAGGTGTATCCAGTGCTCTATCGAACTCAGTAGTCTCTTGGTGAGCAATATTCGGCCACAAGTTTTTCCTGTTTCACAGTCAATACTCGTTGCGGTCGAGTTCAGGTCACCGGGGAACTCCTTTTGATGGCAGTTGATTCCAATGCCGAGAACATAGGCTTTACCGTTTTCGGTCTGTTTCGATTCAAGCAGTATTCCCGCCACTTTCTTGCCGTTGAGGGTTATATCGTTCGGCCATTTGACCCTTGCCGTCTCGCCTGTCGCCTCAGCCACCGCCACCGCCGCCGTCAGTGACAATAATTCTGCGTTAAGACCTTCGTTAGCAAGCACAATTGAACAAAGAACGCTTTGACCTTTACCCCCGTACCATTTATTTCCGCCTCGGCCTCGGCCTGATGTCTGTTCTTCCGTCAGGATTGCCAGTCCGTCATTTTTAAGGTCGCTCGCGTATTCTGCAGCAATATCGTTGGTGCTCGTAACTTTATCGAAGACAATTACCTGCCTGCCGATACGCTTTGTTTTGAGCCCCTGGCGTATCCTGTTCGCATCGAGAAGGTCTTTCAGAGGCATCGGACTACCTGTCAAGGCCGATATCCACGGCAACGGCTGAGTGAGTGATTGCCCCGACGGCGATGCGGTCGATGCCGCACCGGGCTATAGCTGAGACGTTATTCAGCGAAACGTTGCCGGATGCCTCTAACAACGGCTTTTTCCTTTTGCCGCACATTTTATTTCGCATCTCAACGGCGTGATTGAGCTGCCATTGACCCATGTTGTCCAGCAGGACAATATCAATGCCCGGAATCTTCAGGACATGATTAAGCTGGTTGTCCACGTGGTCAACCTCCACAGCGATAAACCTTGCATGCTGGATTTTGCGGGCGTTCTCGATTATCTTCTTGAGTTTCGGGGAGAAATTCCTGCCGAGTTCCGCCAGATGATTGTCCTTAATCAGCACCGCGTCATACAGCCCCAGCCGATGGTTGTGTCCGCCGCCGCACCGCACCGCGTATTTTTCGAGTATCCGCCAGCCGGGCGTCGTCTTTCGTGTATCGTATATCCTGGCCCCGGTTTCCTGAACCGCCCGTACGTATTTGGCGGTCATAGTGGCTATTCCGCTGAGCCGCTGCAGAAAGTTCAGAAGTACGCGCTCTGCACTGAGCATGCCCCGCAACGAACCTTCGATTGTACCAAGCCTGCTGCCCACATGGGCTGGCTCGCCGTCCTTGATATGAACTTTCAATGTTAGCCCTTCATCGTATCTTCTGAGTATCTCGGCCGCTACGTCCATGCCGCAGACCATAATCTCCTCGCGCGAGATAATATCTGCTTTGGCGGCTTTATCCCTCCTGAACAACAGCTTGCTGGTAATATCCTCGGTTCCGAGGTCCTCGCTGATGGCCAGGTCGATTATTGGTTTTACCTCCTCAATGTTAAGTTTTCTCATTATCCCTTCTTTCTTTAATTACAAAAAATCATTTTCTCCTCCGCCTTTTTCCTGCCGCCTTGGCCTGTTCTTTTTTTGTTCTGCTCGCTATGACAAGCTCCGGCAGGTCCCTTAGCTCTTTAAGCTGGTCCCTCAGCATCGCCGCCCGTTCAAAATCCAGCGATTCAGCCGCCTGGAGCATCTCTCTTTCAATCTGACCTGCCAGCTCGACCCTGTCGTATTCCGTTTCTTCAAATCTGACAGCTTGGCGGGCCGTTTGCCTGGCCTTTACCTGTTCACTGAGAGTTCGGCGAATCTCCTTCTTTATCGTTTCGGGCTTGATTCCATGCTCTTCGTTATATTCCAGTTGAATTGTACGGCGGCGATTGGTTTCGTCAATAGCTTTCTGCATCGAGGGTGTGACCGTGTCCGCATACAGGTACACGGTTGCATCGACGTTTCTTGCCGTCCTGCCGATGGTCTGGACCAGCGATGTCTGGCTCCTCAGGAAACCCTCCTTGTCGGCATCGAGTATCGCCGCCATCGAAACCTCCGGCAAATCCAGCCCTTCACGCAGCAGGTTCACGCCCACCAGGACGTCGAAATTGCCCGTCCGCAAATCACGCAGAATTTCTATCCGTTCGAGCGTGTCTATCTCGCTGTGCAGGTAGCGGCACCTGAATCCTTTCTTGGTGGCGTAATCCGACAAATCTTCGGCCATTCGTTTGGTCAGTGTTGTAACCAGCACTCGCTGTTTTGCCTTGACTCTTTTCTCAATTTCGCCGAGTAAATGTAGTACCTGGTCTCTGGCAGGATGTACGAAAATCTGCGGGTCCACCAGACCGGTCGGCCGGATGACTTGTTCCACAACCTCGCCGCCGCACTTTTCCATCTCGAATGGCCCCGGTGTAGCCGAGACGAATATCACATTTCGCCAGTTCTGTTTGAATTCTTCGAATCGCAGTGGGCGATTGTCCAGGGCACTGGGCAGACGGAAACCATGCTCGATAAGCACCTCTTTCCTGCTCCTGTCGCCGGCCCACATCGCCCGCAGTTGTGGAATCGTTGCATGTGACTCGTCGATGAATAAAAGAAAATCCTCAGGAAAATAGTCAATCAGAGTATATGGCCTTGCCCCCGGCTCCAGACCGGCCAGGTGACGCGCGTAATTCTCAATACCGCTGCAATAACCTACCTCCTGAATCATCTCCAGGTCATACATCGTCCTGGCCTGGAGCCGCTGGGCCTCGAGTAATTTGCCCTCCTGGTTTAGTTGCTGCAGCCTCTGTTTCAGCTCGGCCTTGATGCTCTCCACCGCCGAGCTGATTCCGTCCGCCGGCATTACATAATGCTGCGAGGGGTAGATGAAAACCTGCGACTCCGACGCCAAAATCTCCCCGGTCGTCGGATTGATATAGTTTATCTTTTCAATCTCATCGCCAAAAAGCTCGAACCGTATCCCGAACGACTCATAAGACGGATGCAGTTCCACCACGTCCCCTCTGACTCGGAACGTACCTCGACGAAAATCTATATCATTTCTCGTGTACTGCAAATCGGCGAATCGTCCCAGCAGGTAATTCCTTTCGACCTCATCGCCGACCCGCACAGCCACAACCGACGCTTTGTAATCTTCAGGCGAACCGAGGCCGAATATGCACGAGACCGAAGCCACTATAATCACATCACCCCTCGTCGAAAGGCTGGTTGTGGTCGATAGTCGAAGACGGTCCAAATCGTCATTTTTAGATGCGTCTTTTTCAATGTATATATCACGCTGCGGGATATACGCCTCCGGCTGATAGTAATCGTAATAGCTGACAAAGTATTCGACCGCGTTGTCCGGAAAAAGCTCCCTGAACTCTTCATACAACTGAGCGGCTAAGGTCTTATTGTGGGATATGATTAGCGTGGGCTTCTGCATCTGCGCGATGACGTTGGCCATTGTGAAGGTCTTGCCGCTGCCCGTTACGCCCATCAGCGTCTGGTACTTTTTGCCCTGCATTAGGCCTTCGACCAACTCTTCAATCGCCTGAGGCTGGTCCCCGGCTGGCTTGTATTGGCTGTTTAATCTGAACTGACCCATATTACAGTGAAAAACCTATAAAGGCACAAAAACTGAATTTTAGGCTCTCGGCCTGCCCAAAGCAAGCCTCATAGATGGTGACAGGCAAATACTGCGATTTACACTGACCCGAAGATGGGTTATAATGCAACGTTTTACAGCCCAAGTAGAGTTGCAGGATACTGTACCCATACGGCCGATTTTATTTATAGAGAGACGTAACAGTGCCGATTTTTGAATATAAGTGCAGTCAATGCGGCAGGATAAGTGAATTCCTCGAAAAGACCGGCCAGACTGCGAAAAGGCGGTGCCTGCACTGCGGCAGCGGCAATTTGGAAAAGCAGTTCTCAGTCTTCGCCGCCCAGGTCAAAGAAGGTCAGTCGAAGAAGTGCCTAAGCTGCAGCGATACCGGCTGTCCCCACGCACAGGGATAATTCGATAGGCCAATGGATGGATAAATGAGCGACAAAAAGGGAAGTTACGATTTCAACGCGATAGAGAAGAAATGGCAGGCGTACTGGCTGCAAAATAAAACCTTCGTAGCCGTTGACTGTGACGATTCGAAGCCCAAGTATTATGTCCTCGATATGTTCCCGTATCCGAGCGGCCAGGGCCTGCACGTCGGCCATCCGGAAGGCTACACCGCCAGTGACATTGTCACTCGTTATAAACGGATGAGCGGTTTTAATGTCTTGCATCCGATGGGCTGGGATGCGTTCGGCCTGCCCGCCGAGCAGTATGCCGTCCAGACCGGTACCCCGCCGGCCGAGACCACTAAAGCCAACATAGACAATATACGGCGGCAGATTCAATCACTGGGCTTCAGCTACGACTGGGATAGGGAAGTAAATACCACCGACCCTGATTATTACAAGTGGACGCAGTGGATTTTCCTGAAATTTTTCAACAGTTATTTTGACGACCACGAACAGAAAGCAAAGCCAATAGAACAATTACCTATACCACAGGGCCTGTCGGAAGAAGACAAGCGAAAATACATCGACGACCATCGCCTTGCTTACGAAGCCGAAGTATCGGTGAATTGGTGTCCGGCATTAGGAACCGTGTTGGCAAATGAGGAGGTGGTAGGGGGACTAAGTGAACGCGGCGGACATCCCGTCATCAGAAAGCCGATGCGCCAGTGGATGCTGCGCATAACGAAATATGCCGAGCGATTGCTCGAAGATTTGGATGAAGTTGACTGGCCTGGGTCTATTAAAAAACTTCAGCGGGATTGGATAGGCAAGAGTATCGGGGCCGAGGTCGATTTCGCCATTGACGGTTTTGATGAGGTGCTCCGTGTCTTCACAACACGTCCCGATACGCTTTTCGGCGCAACGTATATGGTCCTGGCGCCGGAACATCCGCTCATAGACCAAATCACCACCGCCGAACACAAAGAAGCAGTGACCAAATACCGCCAAGAAGCAGCACGTAAAAGTGATTTAGACCGGACGGACCTGGCAAAGGAAAAAACCGGAGAGCGGACGGGTGCTTTTGCTATCAATCCCGTCAACAATGAAAAGATTCCGATTTGGATTAGCGACTACGTTCTAATCAGCTATGGGACCGGCGCGATTATGTCGGTCCCCGCCCACGACGAGCGCGACTTCGAGTTTGCAAAGAAATTCGATTTGCCGATTGTCGCCGTGGTTGAATCGCCCGATGTCGAGTTTGCGCAAGCCGTTAGAAAAGGGCAGGCTTGTTACATCGGCGACGGCAGGGCGATAAACAGCGGACAGTTTGACGGTCTGACCACAACCGAATTCAAAGAAAAGATAACGCAATGGTTGGAAGAAAGAAACCTTGGCTGCAAAGCAATAAATTATAAGCTTCGTGACTGGCTTTTCTCAAGGCAGAGATACTGGGGCGAGCCGTTCCCGCTTCTGCATAAGGAAAAAGGCGAAGTAATAAGTTTATCCGAGGACCAATTGCCGTTGAGATTGCCGCTTGTCGAAGATTACGAACCTTCCGGGACGGGAGAATCACCTCTTGCCAACGCAGCCGCGTGGCTCGATGTGACATTACCCGACGGCACAAAGGCAAGGCGTGAAACTAATACCATGCCGCAATGGGCCGGAAGCTGCTGGTATTACCTGCGCTACATCGACCCCAAAAACGACAACTGCTTCTGTGACCCTGAAAAAGAAAAGTACTGGATGAACGTGGATTTGTACATCGGCGGCGCCGAACACGCGGTGCTCCACCTGCTTTATTCGCGCTTCTGGCACAAGTTCCTTTATGATTTGGGTTATGTCAGCACTAAAGAACCGTTCTACAAGCTTATCAACCAGGGGATGATTCTCGGCGAAGACGGCCAGAAAATGAGCAAGAGCCGCGGCAACGTGGTCAATCCCGACCGGGTAATCACCAACTACGGCGCGGATTCGATGCGGCTGTACGAGATGTTCATGGGGCCGCTCGAAGCAGTCAAACCGTGGTCTATGCAGAGTGTCGAAGGTGTACACAGATTCCTGCAGCGAGTATGGCGGCTGATAATAGACGAAGATACGGGCGAACTTTGCGAACAGGTGAAAGATGCCGATGCCGACGAGACCACACTTCGATTACTTCATCAGACAATAAGCAAAGTCACTAAAGACATCGAAGAGTTTGGGTTCAATACGGCCATCAGCCAAATGATGATATTCCTAAACCATCTCAGTAAGCAGGACATCCGGCCGAGAGATATACTGGAAAAATTCGTCCTGATACTCGCTCCTTTTGCACCGCATATCACCGAAGAGCTCTGGTCAAGGCTCGGTCACAATAACACGCTTTCCTTTGAACCTTGGCCAAAGTATGATGAACAATTGGCAAAAGAAAAGGAGATAGAGCTTGCCGTTCAGGTCAACGGCAGGATTAAGGATAGAATTGTAGTACCGGCCGATGCCGACGAGCAGGTAATCAGGGACAAAGCATTGAGCAATGGCAGGGTGGCAACAGCCCTGGCTGGCAAACAGCCTAAAAAAGTTATCGTAATTAAATCAAGACTGGTTAATATAGTCGTTTAACCCATCGCATTAATAACTGAACTTCTCTTTTAGCCAATGATTAAACCGGATGACGGATACGTTGCCTTTATTGTGAATCCCAAGTCGGGTGCGAGCTACAGCGGCATGCAGACTCGCCCACTGGAGAAGTATTTTGCCTCCAGAGGCTTTGAAGTACGGGCGAACCTGACCAGGTCGCTTGAAGACGCCTGCGAACTGGCCACCGATGCGGCTGTCGATTACAACTGCGCGGTCGTTGTAGCAGCAGGGGGCGATGGTACTATCAGGGAGGTGGCGCATGGACTGGAAGGTTCTGATAAACCTCTTCTGATTGTGCCGCAGGGTACGGAAAATCTGCTGGCAAACGAGCTCGGCTATGGCCACAGGCTCGATACCGTAGTAAAGATTTTTGAGGCGGGTTTCACAAGAAATCTGGACTTGGGTCGGGCAAACGGCAGGTGTTTTACCTGTATAGCCGGCTTCGGTTTCGACGGGCAGGTGGTTGCTAAAGTGCATCGTGCTCGCGACGGACACATCTGTCACATGGATTACTTCTGGCCTGTCTGGCGGTCATTCTGGGCCTACAAGTTTGAGCCAATGAAGGTCACTGCAGACGGAAGTGAGGTATTTAACGACCGGGGTCTTGTTTTCGTGGGAAATATCTCCCGCTATGCCCTGGGCCTGAATATTCTCCACAGGGCAGATTACAGCGACGGCTTATTGGATATTTGCATATATAAATGCCACAGCCATCTTCGACTTTTGAAACATTCGCTTCTGACTCTGGCCAAACGGCACTGGAACAAACGTGATGTCATTTATCTTCAGGCCAAAAATGTTACAGTTAGCGCCGACTCTGATAGTATTACTACCGAGATTGACGGTGACCCCGGCCCTCGGCTGCCCGTTAGTATCGAAGTCGTTCCGCAGGCTGTAAAAGTGTTGGTTCCTGAGGGTGCCAAACCCGCGGGCCTTAGAACGCGTATATTACGGGCGTTGAAATAGTTGGTGTGACATGGGCATCTTGCCCATGAATCTGGATAGAACACTATGGCTGCACATAGCTTTGTGATTGGTGACGGCGCCGGTGAAAGCGGCTTAAAGCCTGTAAAAGAATGTGTACGGGTGGGCCTTGGTGAACCGTTGTTTGTTATTGCCGGTCCCTGCGTGATTGAGGATGGGGATATATGCAGGCAGATTGCCGAGAAGTTGCTGAGAGTAACGCAGAAAGTCGGCCTCGGCCTTGTTTTCAAGGCCAGTTTCGACAAGGCTAATCGCAGCAGCATATCGAGCTACCGCGGGCCCGGCATCGAGAAGGGCCTGGCCGTTCTCGCTGCTATCCGCGAAGAATTCGATGTGCCGGTGATGACCGATGTTCACGAAACTCATCAGGCCCAGGCTGTAAGCCGGGTCGTTGACTGTCTGCAGATACCGGCTTTTCTGTGTCGGCAGACCGACTTGTTGTGTGCATGTGCCGAAACGAAAAAGCCGGTCAATGTGAAAAAGGGCCAGTTCGTCTCGCCTGCTGAGATGAAAAACGTCGGGGAAAAACTCAGAGCCTGCGGCAATGAAAAGATAATGCTGACCGAGCGAGGCACCTTCTTTGGCTACAACCGCCTCGTTAATGATATGACAGCTATCAGCACTATGAAGGCCCTTGGCTACCCGGTTGTGTTTGACGCCACCCACAGCGTGCAGATGCCCGGTGGGCTTGGCATGGCAAGTGCGGGCAATCGCGAGATGGCCCCTGTCCTGGCCCGGGCGGCGGTTGCAGCCGGCGCCAACGGCCTGTTTATTGAAGTGCACACCGAACCTGAAAGGGCCAAATCCGATGCCGCCTGCGTAATGCCCATCGAGTGGGTTACCGATACGCTCAGGACTTGTAAGGAGATATTCGAAATTGTCCGCCAAAAGTAAAGCCGAA
>CAYSTP010000053.1:0-12595 GCA_964434085.1 uncultured Pirellulales bacterium | reverse complement strand
GTGATGTAACAAGCCGATATACTCTGTGCCCTCAAGGTCACTTCGAGCACGTGAGTAATCATCAGGAAGGGAAATATATTCAAGCTCCTTGGCAGAGAGCTCTTTGGTACTGCCGGTGAGTCGCTGGGCCAGACGGGGAATGTTTTCGATGCCCGTCTGCCCCACCCAGAATACCGCGGCAAGCGCGGCCAGCCAGAATCTTCGGTCTCTAACAAGCGAGACACATACAAACCCCGACAAGACCATAAAAACGGCAGCCGGTACTGGAGGCAATGATTTGACGGGACTACCTGCAAAGTCAGCCATATCTGTTGTTGATGCAGGCGGATTGAGAAGTTGTGAGCCAAGCTCACCCAGCCGACCATTTTCAGACCCAAGACTGGCAGCGGGTATATTGACGAACTTACCGGAGCTATCGAGAGTTGATGGGCCCGGGCTTAAAGCTTCCCTCTGACTGCCTATTGTGGGAGCACAATAAGCAGCCGATGCTGCGATACATAAGCAGGCTGCAACCAGAACAAAGTTGCTGATTCGCAATGACATATTTTTCACTCCGCGGCCAAGAACAAGCCGCGGCTCCCAATACAACGGCGCACAAAAGCCGCGTAAAGACCTCCTGAAAGGATGTATCCCAAAACTCAGGGATACTTTAGGGTAGGTTCCTTCCTAACCAACGGACGTACAATGATATAACTCAGTCCGATAAGGTCAATAAAAAAACCGAAAAATTTGCTAAAAAATGTGATATTTTTCGGATGTTAAAGAGGCGTAGAGTACAAAAAGGTAGGATTTGCGAAAAATTAGCGTTTGAGAGAGATTGTAACGGTGATTGGCAGTCTAAGCCCCTATACCGTTAGTGGTAATATGGTTTAGTCAAAGATTTCGCCCGTATCAATTGAACCTTGTTGCGTGGTACCGTATGTTTCGGTCTCAAAAGCCAATGTTTGGCCATGCGACTGTGGTTTGAGATGAGTCGTTGCAGAGATGAACTTTAGGAACATTGCAAGCTTACTCTTAACTCGGATTTTTCGGTATATGTTGCGTAAATGAACCTTGACGGTTCCGCAACTTATGGCCAGACTCGTTGCTATTTGGTCATTAGTTAAACCCCGGCATACCAGCTCTGCAATTTCGAGCTCTCGCGGGCTCATCAAGTACCGTCTTTGGATGTATGACCAGTGCTTATCCTGGAAAATGAACATCGGTGATAAACGATTCTCCGAGTTGCTCTGGGTTATGTCTTTTGTGCTTTCCTGTTCCTGTGCCATAACTATGCCCTTCCGGAAATCGTTTCGAGCAGATTTTTCACCTCGGCGTACTCTGACGCAGACAGCCCGCCCGATTGGCCGTGTAACTCCAAGGCTCGTTCCAGGTTTGCTTCGGCATCACCCTTCTGACCAAGCCTAATCAAGGTCTTTGCCAGGTGCAGACAGGTGGTGGCTTTGGCAGGCGATGTGTCGGGATATAACTCCAGAGACCTTCTGAAATCACGGACCGCATTGTCATATTGAGCGAGCTTATAGTAGATCGCTCCCCGAGTATCAATAAGGTCAACGTAGCTGGAGTCTATCTCCAGACCCCTCTGGGCAAGTTCAAGGGCCTGTTCGTACTTACCTTCTTGCTCACATAGTATCCAGGCCAGGTTATTGATGGCAATTTTGTTATCAGGATGCAGAGTCAGAATCTGCTGGTAGAGTTTTGCTGATTCTGAATTACGACCGGTAGTTTGCAGTAGCATTGCAAGTTTACTCATTGCTGAAAGGTCTTGTGGGTTGTTGTCAAGATAGCTACGAAGCAACTTTTCGGCGATTTCTTTTGCCTTATCGTTATGATCACCGGCCAAGTCATTGGCAATCAAAAGGGGCATAGAGTTGTCCTGATGACTGTCAGACCATTGTGTAACCTTTCGTTCAAGCTGGTCCCAGAGCTGGTCTTCCCTGAGCAATCTTACTTGCGTCAATAACACCGTATGGTCGGCCGGGTCTGACTGGTACAACGAGTCGAACCGGCTTTGGGCATCAGCGTGGTTGCCGTCTTTATATAGGGCTACAGCAAGGGCGATATTTACCCTTCGCCTGTCCGAGTCGTTATCACATCCGGCTAAGTGATTTTTAAGTAAACTCACAGCCTTTGCTGCTTGTCCTGCCTTAACATAAGTCTCGGACAGGAGTACAACGGTATCTGTATCGCCGGGTTCCATCTCAAGCATAGCCCTAAGTGTCGGAATCGCCAGTGCCGGTGAGCGCATTGCTTCTGCACGGGCCTTTAACGTCAACAATGATTTGTCGTCAGGTTTGTGAACGAGTCCCTGCAAAGAAATATCAATTGCTTTGGCTGGCTGACCCTGGTTAAGGGCAATCGCACCTAATAGGAGCCATGACTCACTCAGCTTGGGCTGCTCTTGTGTTATCTCCTGGAGAATATCGCTTGCCTGCCGGACACTCGGTGCTGTTCCTTCTGAAAGCAGGTATCGTGCTTTGTAAATTCGCAGTCCCACATCTTCGGGGTGTGAAGTCAGGGCTCTTTCCAGCAGGTCCTTTCCCTCGCTAATCATTTCAGGCCGGTCTGAGGCTGACAACAGTGAGATTGCGCGTTTGCAGACCTCCGGATTATCAGGTTGCACCGAGATGGCTTTACGAATGCACGAGACGGCCTCGGCATAAGAACCTGCTGTTCTGTGAAAGTCGCTTTTACTAACCCAGACCCCTACATTGTTTGGTTCAAGAGAACAGGCATAATCGAAATCTCTTTGGGCCTGCTCAATCTGCCCGAGTCCAGCATACACTCTGCCCCGAAGCAGATAGGCGGACGCATTATTATGCACGTTTACTGCCTCATCACAAAGCTGAAGGGCCTCAGCAGCTTTGTCTTGGCGAAGATTTAACTCAATCTGAGCTGCTATTACAGGCAAATAGTCCGGCTCTTGGCCCTTGAGCCTATCTAATAGCTCCTCTGCTTCAGCAAAGCTGTTCTGTTGAATTTTAAGTAAGGCAAGCGACAAACAAACGGATCGACTGTTTGGATCCTGAATCAACATATCCTCCAGAACGTTGCCGGCAGAGGCCAATTCGCCGCGTCTAAGGTAGCTCCGTAATTCAAACTTCCTTAATTCAGGGTGAAACAGCTTCTGGTCAGCCGCCTGACGGAGAATTTCGTCGGCACGGTCATATTCATTTGCTTTGTATAGAGCAGCTATAGCAGGAATAATTATTCGCAGGTCTCTAGGCGAGCGATTTAAAGCCTCCTGGTAAACTGATATCGCAAGAGGCAACTGGCCGGCTTTCTCGTAGGCCGCGGCGAGAAGCACCCGACTGGATTGGTCATCCGGATTGGCAAGCAGATTCTCTTTTAACAACGAGACCACTTCCGGGTAGCGCCGTTCAAAGTCATTCCCACTGAAACAAAGTTTTGCCTGTTCATACCGCCACTGCCAGCCGTTCTCTCCTTCACGGGATTTTATATCATAAACAATTTGTTGAGCTTTTTCGGGCTCGTTGACAAGCTGCTGGCAGCCTAACAGTCGCCGTTTTATAGGAATATCATTAGCGTATCTCTCAGCCTTTGAGCTGAGCAATTGATAGACTTTCTCCTGCTGGCCCCACTGGTTATAAAGTTCTGCAAGAAACAAGCACAAGGTCCTTTGGGCGAGCGGGTCGTCGTTTCGCACCAGCGCATCTTTAACAACCTTTTCGCTTTCTCGCATCTGGCCGCTTTGGGACAGCAAAACTGCGAGGTGTCTAACCGGCGCAATTTCGTCAGTGAATTTGCTTGTAGCCTCAACTAAAATTGATACTGCCTCGCCTTCTTTTCCCTGCAAAGCAAGCAGTTCAGCCTCTGCCAGAAAAACCTGTACATTTGTAGGGTAGTCTTGCTTTATCGTAGCCAGTATAGTCTCGGCCTCAGCCAAGTCACCTCGTTTCATCGCCAGGTTAAACTGCAAGAATTTGACTTCTGCAGATTTGCCCGTGGCTTCTTCGAGGGCTGTCAGTTGATCTTGCAGGCCGACCCACAGTGGGGAATCTTTCTCGATTTGGCTTTCTGCCAGCCTATATATCTGAGCTCGAGCAAATAGTAACGCTGCATCAACACTGCCAGGAGCGAGCCTCATGGCTAACCGAGCCTGCTCAGCGGACTCCTGCCAGTTGCCAATTTGTGCCAGAACCTGGGCAAGATTGAGCCGCCCCTCGAGAAAATCCGGACTCTGGGATACCAGCGTGTGTAGCTCGAGAATAGCGGACTGATGGTCACCTAACTGCCACAAGGCCGATGCCAGTTTCGAGCGAAGGCCGGGAGATTTGTTACCTAGTTGCATAGCCTGCTGCCATAACCTTACCGCTTCAAAAGTACGTCCCTCTTTGTCAGCCAGAAGGCCTTCTAAAAATGTTGTCGAAGGTGGGGCAATATCTTTCTGCCGAAGCTTTCCAATGCACTCGGCGGCAAGGTCAAGCTTATTGGTCCTTATAAAAAGCTCAGCCGCAACAGGCATAAAATCCCAAGGCTGAGAAGCCAGGGCCTCTAAGCCATTTTGGGCAACCTGTAACATCTGCTGTTCGGAGCCGGACTTCATCGCCAATTCGGCCCAGATTTGCCACAGGCTTTGGTTCGCAGGCTCAGATTCTTGAACAGCTATAAGATGCTGTTCGGCTTTTTCAAACTCATTCATTTTAACGAATTCACCAGCGAGTCTAAGCCTCACTTGTGGTTCTGACAAATCCAGCCTCTCAGCCTGAGTAAAATCGGCTTTCGCCTCGGTTCTATTTGTGCGTCTGAAATTGAAAGAGCCACGGACTATGTACGCCAAAGCCGACGATGGATTATTCTCGACTGCTTGCTCGAACCAATATTCAGCAGGCTTTGACAAGTCATCAGGCCGTTGCTCGGTCAATTGACCTAATATTTCGTAAGCTATAACCTGCTCGGGATGTTTATTTATAATATCCGTTAATTCTTGTTCCGCCTCCCGGGTTTTTCTCTGGCCAATTAGAGAAATCGCCAGCAACCTTCTTATATCCACTGACTCATTACTGGATAGGCTTCGCCTGGCAATCAGCTCAGCTTCACTTGGTGTTCCCATCTGTAAATAGATTTCAGTCAGTCTGGCCGCAGCTTCAGAATTATCTGGTTCGACTCGCAGAGCAATACGGTAAGCTGATACAGCCTGAGCGAGGTTGCCTGATTTGAGGGGTCTAATTTTAAGTTGTGCCTCGGCATACTTCAGCAGTGCCGGCACATTGTCCTGAACCATACTGATATAGCGGCCCAGCCGGCTTGCTGCTTCTTCCCATCTTTGTTCTTGATAGGCCTTGTTGCCGAGAATCAGCCCTTGTTCGGCTCGCCTGCTTCTATGCCATCGACGCAGCACATACCCAGACGTTCCTAACACAACCAGACCTATCAATAACACCAGTGCCAATTTCCAGTTAAATCGTCTCCGTGGCATTGTTCGAACCTTTCATATCGCTGTCTGTTTCAACTTTTAGAATTGACGGGCAAAATTCATGACCATTTTTTTGACTGTTTGCCAACATATCCATGCGTCCAATCTGAAAGACGTATTTCTGACGTATTCGGTGTCGTAATGTATCCATTCTTGAAAATCTTTCATTGGCTGACGGGTTCTGCATACCTGCCAAAGGCCCGTTATTCCCGGGCGCACGGAAAGTCGTGCGTCCCGCCAGTAAGCGCACAGAGTGTTTTCCGCCGCTGGTGAAGGCCGCGGACCAACTACACTCATGTGACCTGCGAAAACATTAAAAAACTGCGGTATTTCATCAATATAAGTATCTCGCAGGAACTCTCCCACCTTGTTCACTCTGGGGTCGTTGCCCATCTTAAATTGGGGGCCATCGACTTGGCTGACTCTCCTCAATTTACCCTGCATCTTATCTGCACCAACCACCATAGTCCGGAACTTTATGCAATTGAAGTTCTTACCATGAAGACCTTGCCGCCTGTCTCTGAAGAAAACCGGTCCTGAGGAAGTTAGCTTCACAACCAGGGCAATTATTGGCAGTACCGGCGCGAAGAGAAGAAGCACTACAGTGGCGGCAAGAATATCAGCGAGCCTCTTAAAACACCGGGCATAGGAAAACCTCGGCCAGATTCTATATCTGCTCGCCTGGACTCGGCTGCTGTTACTACTGGCTTTGAGAGTAGTTGTTAGTCTGTCTAAGTTAGTGGAGACAGAGATAGAACCGGGGTGCGAGGAGTCAGAAACGCTATCCATGACAACCTGGCTGTCGATAACCTCTTCACGTCCAACACATACACCCGGCCCGATAATTGACGTTCTAATTAAAGCACCTCTTGCAATCGTAGCATTTTCACCGATCAAAACCGGCCCTATGATTACCGCATCGCGGCCGATGGCAACGTTCCGCCCCAGAAATACTCTGCCGATTTGTCTGACGTTCTGGCCTGCTGTTGTGCCAGCCATCCCCGAATCAGGACAGTTTTCGAGATGAGCAAGCAGACCTTTGGGACTGTCTAAGTCCAGCAGTCGACCGGCCATCCTGGTGCTGCGAAAGAGCAATGAGCCGCGATGACATCTGCTGACGAACGAGGGAAAGGAAAGACACAATGTGTCTGCAACTATAAGCTTATCGAGAACGCTAGTTCTTACAAAGAGCAGGTCAGGCCAATCTTTACAGACAGGTGCTTGTTCTGTTGTGTCTTCGTAGTATCGCCGAAAACCCACAATCCTGTTTCCACGTGTAATCAATACTTTGTCGTGGCCGGCCCGCAGTCCCGGGTCAACATTGACCGCTACAACATCAGCTCTGAGCTTATGCAACAGCCCGAAGAGCCAGTCATAATCGACCTCGGTTACAAACCTTCCGTTAAGAACCGTTAGCCAGCGACCTTTTTTCCATTGGTCGACGATTCTTTGAGGCAAAGGTAAATCTTCCCGGTAGAACACGGTGTTGAACCGGCTCTTGCCGGCGGGGCACAGCCAATCATCCGGAAGGGCAATCAAGTCGTTCTTCGAATCAAAATGACGTCGCGGCATACGGTGATTGTTGATATGGTCAATTTGTCTTTTCGGAAGCCAAAAAATCGTCTCCACCAAAGACTCGGTGCAGACAACCAATCGTAACAGTCGGTTTTGTTCCGACCTCACGCCGGCGTCTGAACCTTTGCGGAAAAGTATTAACCTCGCGTTTCGACTCAAACCTAACATACAAGAATCGATATGATTGAAATACCGGTGATCAAAACCTCGGCAAATCAGGGCCGATATCCTGCTGGTCGTGGGGCATCAGAAGAAGCTTTGCATCGATATACTTGGTGTGTTTTCTCGCACTTGTCTGTGCGTAGTAATCGTATCCGTAACGATAGTAACTGTGTGCCGCCGAAACGTTGCTTAGAACCGTGCCCAACACTTTTACCTGGATTGCGGTCAGTTTCTCCTTGGCCTCGTTAAGGTCTGGCGCGGTTGTGCGTCCGGCCAGACTGGTTAATATCACTGCGTCGGCCATTTTTGCCCATATCAGAGCGTCAGGAAAGGCCAGAACCGGCGGGGTGTCAATAATCACGTGGTCGTAATCGCGGCTTAACTTTTCCAATTTCTGCGGTGAACCGGGCAAGACCAAAAGCTCATAAGGGTCATTATTGTCATAAGAATCAGCGGTAAGGACACTCAGGCCGTTTGAAGCTATGGTGTGGATGGCCTTGGTGCCGGTCTGTGCCAAAAGTACCTCTTGGATAGTTGTCAGCCCCTTGGGAGTGTCTAACAGACGGTGGATGTCCGGTTTTCTGAGGTCACCATCTATTAACAACACCTTCTTTCCCGACCTTGATATGCTCGTCGCAAGGTTTATAGCGCAGGTGGTTTTGCCCTCCTTCATCCCGGGACTGGTAACCACCAGCTTTTTGGGAAGTCCGTCTCCGTTCAGCAAACCCAAATTGGCTCGGATGTTCTGGTAGTCCTCAACCAGGATACCGGGCAGAAGAGACCTTTCAGTGGTTACGGGGCTGGTGGTGGTCCCGATTATTCGAATGCCGATGCGCTTGGTCACATCTTGCGGAGTCCAAAGACTTTTATCCGACTTGTCTCTCAAAAATGCGAGCATCATCCCGCAGGCCAGCGCGCCGAAAACCAGTGCTGCCGAGTACTTGACTCGTTTATCTGTGATGTGAGAAATCTCAGCGTTATAAGCTACCGAGACTCTCGCCGGCCGCTTCCGCTCCATTTCCACTTCTTTTATGCGTCGGCGAACAGTATCGTACATTTCTTTAGTCAACGTCAACTGGTCCTGCAGGTCCTGGATGGCTAATTGTTTGCGACCAATTTCAATAGTCCGTGCGTCTTCGCCTGCCAGCTTTTCTCTGAGGCGATTCTCGTATGTCTTGACCTGCTCGAGCTCCGCGCGTGCATTGGAAAGCTTTTCCTGACTGGCCTGGACAATTTGGTCGGACAGAACTTGGTCGAAGCTTTGAGATGCCTCCTGGCGCTTCTGCTCAAGCACTTTCTTGAGCGCCTCGATAAGCTGCTTTTTCTGCTCAAGGGCAGGATTTGTTGGAGCAAGCACCTGTTGTGCCACTATCAGGTCTCTTTCGAGCTGGACTATGTTTTTGTTCAGTTCCTGAACCATCGGGTTGGAATTGATATATTCATTGCGCATACTCAGCAACTGCGCGGGGGCAACAGGCTGCTCATTGGTCTGCTCTGATAGTTGAATCCGGGCCTCAAGGTCAATCCTTTTTGCTTCTGCTTTTGTCAGTTCGCCCAGCAAAGTTGCGACGCGCTGCAGCATCATGTCTTGTCGCCCGCTCAATGCGGTACTGCCGTATTCCTGCCCCAACTGGTGAATTGCCTCACGCTGTCTACTGAGTGTTTCGGCGAGCACCTTCTGCTCATCCTCCAGGACCCTGAGGTTTCGGTCTTCGTCCTGGGCGGAGCTGGAGCCCTCGATTGCCATATAGCTTCGTATAAAAGCGTCCACAATCTGCCGGCCTTCTTCGGCGTCGGCGCTTTCCATAGTTATCTCAATTAGCTCGGTTTGCCGGTCGGCAGAGGCCTTGATGAGTCCGTCGTTAATGGCCTGTCTTAGTATTGCTGCAGGCTCCTGGCTTGCCGTGGTGCCTTTTAGTTCCTGCTTCAGCCTTGTTTTTATATCCGGCATGTAATGCTGGAAGAAGCTTGAGTTTTTTTCTACAAGATCATCAGCCACCCTCTCTACTACCTTTCCGCTTATTATCATCGTTGCCTGGGTATTAATGAAACTCCTATAATTTGATATCGCTCCGCTGTCGGCTTCGCCGGTCAGAATGTTGGGGATAATTGGAGCAACCCTTATCGCCCCGGTCACGCTGTATAAGGGTTTGATGCCAAACCATATTATCGGGATTCCGATTACACACATGACGACAAACACCGCCAGCACAATGTACCATCTCCTAAAAACGGCAGCAGCTATATTAGCGGTACTTTCGCTTTCACGTGCGGCAGGTTCCCCGAGAATATCTGCCTTTCGCTCAACCAACTCACCTTGGTACTTCTGTAAATCGCTCATTCTGACACCACCTTTACCACCAGTTAATGGTTATTTTGAAATGGATATCTTTAAAGTCCTATACACGTTAGAGTAGCCGTTAAAATGTTCACAGCGCCTCTTAATGGTAAAACTTTCATAACAAATGTCGGCCCTATGTTCTGACTTTCCTGGCTATTACAGCAGGCGTTGAACCTTCTGAGACAGTGGTCAGTTTCGTTATAAGCCACAGCTCCCCGACCACTGCCGCTAAGGCCATCGGCATCATTACATAGCCTCCGAAGTCGTGGAATATCCTCTCCCAATTGTCCCCACTTACGAACGTAAAAGCGATGGCGGTTACTGTCAGACGGATAGTGTTGCAGAGCAGGGCGATAGGCAGACTGGAAGTCAAGACTATGAGCTTCTCCCACCAGGCGCGCTTGACCAGTAAGACCACCAAACCCGTGACCACGAAAAAGGCCATAACCATCCTCAAGCCGTTACAGGCCTCGGCCACTGCCACGCTTGCTTGTCCAATATGAATAATGTTGCCTTCCCGGACCACTGCGTAACCTAACATCTCCAGGCAGAATACTGCCGATGACGTAGCCCATCTTTGCATTGGTAACGCCACAGCCGCCTGAACCCTATTTGGCCACGGAAGCATTAAACACAGGTATAGAAGTAAAGTTGCCACTTTCTTGAAAAGCTGCCATCCAAACAGCATCAGAACAAGTGCGGCGATGCTTAAGACCATGGACAATCTTTCGGCCGAACCATACATGAAAAACAGACCAAAGAAACGCACTGACTGAGCCAAAACAAAGGCCGGCACCCCCCACAGACAAGGTTTTACAGGAGCCCCCGCAATCGCATCTCGCCTGGACCACAGGATATAAAGAGCCAGGAGAGGAACTAACAGACCTGACGAATACTCATCACTTCCCTGCCAGATACGCCAGAGGTCTATAAGGCCCGGCCAGTATGACCACAATAGGGCAAGCATCACTAACACCGCTCCCAAACCAAAGGTTATGCCTTTTTTCCCATAATTTTGTCCGATTGGTGTTTTTGCGCTTACCCACTTCAAGCCTTGCTCAATTGCCTGGATGGTGCGACTTGCAATCTCCCCGATGCTTTGGCTTGCTCTCCGAATCGCCTTGCTCACTATTTTCTCCGGTTCAAATGCCACAGCTTTTTCTTCTACGCAGGTCTCGTTTTTGACCTTAGTGTTATAATCAAAGACACACCTGTTAATCCGGCAGTCTCTGCCGATTTGGACGCCATCCCAGAGCACACTGTTCGCTACCAGAGTTCCTTCGCCAACAGTGACATTTCGACCAATCAGAGTTGGACCAAAGATAATTGCGTTCGCCCAAATGTGGGCTCCATCCATAACGGCCACCGGCCCATGTATCCGGGCCTGGGGGTCGATGGTGACATCGCCGCTTTTCCATATAGCCTGATTGCCGTTGTGCCTGATGAGCTTGAAGACCCCGCCCATATCACCGGCATATACAAGACTGTTGCCGATAGCGTTAAGATATTCTCCGCGGTCCCGAAAAACGCCGACACATCTGGGCAATACTGCCGCCTGAATAGTTCTGTCAGCCTGAACCAGAGCCGGAATCAAGCCTTCCTTTATATCAAAGAAGCCATCTTCAGGTATGTATCTTAGAACCGATGGGTCGCATACATAGATGTCAACGGCCCGACCTAAAACCTTGCCGCTGCTATCGGCCGGATCAAACATAACGGTCAGGTCCGCCTTGCCCGCCGAGTGGGTGTTTATGAGCGCGTCAATAGCAGGTGGGTTAACTATGTTGGCGGGAAGAACCAGAATCAGGTCGTCTTTGGCATCACGGCAGGCATCACGGATTGCACCAGCGGTTCCAACCGGCAAGGGCTCATCAAGAAAATTGACTTTCAGCCCACTAAAAGCCTTTATCGATTTCTGCAGGACTGACCAGTCTCCATTGGAGTAGACTGTAACCTCGCCCAGTCCCTGATTGGCCAGGTCTGCCAGCAATTTCTCCAATGCGGCTCTGCCTGCCACCGGCCACAACGCCTGTGGCAGCCGCGTTGCCACAGGACATCTGCCAAAATCCCGACTGCTGGCCAATATGACAACTTTGATATTTTTTTTCTTATAGTTCATCGAGAAATTTGCTTATTCTATCAATCACAGTCTTTGCCTGATTTCTTCTTGGCTTTGGAACAAATGTTTTCAATTCCCTAAGCTTATCAGGTAGTTCTTCTTCTGTGTATGCAACTAATACATGACCAAGTTCTTCAAACTTTCGGGCTGTTGCAACTTGATGGTCATTGACGTGTTCTCTAAATTTTCTTCTTCTGGGCATTACCAACAGTGGTTTGTTTAGTTCTAAAGCCATCATTATACTACCAATTCCAGCATGACTTATTAAATAGTCAGCGTCTGATATTTTCTTATCGAAATCCTTGCTCTCAAGCATAGCGGTGTATTCGATGTTTTTAGGTTCATAATTTGTTTTGCCAACCTGTGCAAATACTTTTTCATAACCGTTATTTTTTCCTATGGTTATATCAACGGCTTTTACCAACCTATCAAAAGGAAACAAAGTTCCAACAGTTAAAAAAATCATATTATGGCTCCTACGTACTCGACATTCTTGTATTTCCTCGCTACCTCTGGCCATTGAGTCAGGATTAAGTTGGAAAAAGGTCGGATTAACTGGCCGCTCATTGATAATTGTTGAATATTGGCTATACTATCTATCCATATAATCTTAGAACCAACCATTTTAGCTGTGATACATATTAAAAAGCCAGGAGCAGCACCCGTACTTATGACGACATCAGGACGTTCTTTCAAAACAACTTTAATGCATTGCAATAAAACAGAAAAAGTCTTGAATGGATGTTGACGGTTACATTCACCCGCTATATATGTCCTGCCAAGTTGCTGAAGCTTTTTGGCAACACCATCTAAAGTGGAAACATAAATGGCTTCGTACTGTTCCCAACTATCCGTGAGCCTCAGCAATTGAGATAAATGCCCTCCCGCTGAAGCAGCCAGACAAACTCGCGGTTTTATCCAGTTCATAACCATTAGATGTCACAGAGAATTACAAAGAGAT
>CAYSTP010000052.1:0-12854 GCA_964434085.1 uncultured Pirellulales bacterium | reverse complement strand
AAAATAGATTTGACCGGGGGATTCGAGTGCCGCGGCTGTCCGGTTTCGTTCGACGGCAGCATGTTCGCAAATGATGAAACTTCACAGTTTCTAAATGGGGCACTGGTAAACAATCCGACTATACCTTTCCCGGACTATGGATTAGCTGTGGTCGCGCACTACAGCCCCGATGATTTTTGGTATGTATCGGGCGGGGTGCAGGACGCACAGGCCGATGGAAGAGAAACAGGTTTTAATACCACTTTCCACGACGAGGACTATTTCTTCTATATTGTTGAGACCGGTATTACTCCTCGTTTGAACTCGGCTAACGGCCCGTTGCAAGGCGCGTATAGAATCGGCATGTGGTACGACCCGCAGCCCAAGGCCAGCAGCGACAGGGCCGACGCTGAGATGTATGAAAGAGACGATACAGGCCTATATATCAGCTGTGACCAGATGCTGAACAAAGAAAACAGTGACCCGGAAGATAGCCAGGGGCTGGGCACGTTCCTGCGATATGGTTATGCAAACGGCAAACGGAACGACATAACGGCATTCTGGAGTTTCGGCTTTTCCTATCAGGGCCTGCTCGACGGGCGTGATGACGACGTGCTCGGTGTGGGTTTTGCACACGGCACTTTCAGTGATTCGGCGGATATGACCTATACCGACGACTATGAAGCGGTAGTGGAAATGTACTACAACGCCTGTATCACGCCTCAACTGAACATCTCGCCCTCGGTCCAATATGTTATGAATCCGGGCGGAGATGATTCGGTCAGTGACGCGATAATTCTGGGTGTACGTGCCCAGTTTGTTTTCTGAACCAGTATGAATAACAAAGGTATATTACCAAGGAGACAATAATATGCACATGGCCAACGAACTACTCTCGGTACCGGTCGCCGGCGCGACATTAGCTATTGCAGGAGGGGCTTTGGGGTTTGTCTGCAGGCAGACGAGAAAAATCCTCAGCAGTGAGCAGCTTGCGCTGATGGGCGTTCTTGGGGCATTCGTTTTCGCAGCACAAATGGTCAATTTCAGGCTGCCAGCAATGCCGGGTACAAGCGGACATCTCGTAGGAGCAGTACTGCTGGCGATTTTGTTAGGACCATCGCTGGGGGCAATCGTGATATCGTCGGTAATCATAATTCAATGCCTGATATTTCAGGACGGAGGATTACTTGCGCTCGGCTGCAACATCATAAATATGGGACTGATACCGTGCTATGCCGGCTACTATATTTACAGTGCGATAAACGGACAATCCTCGAAATACTGGAGAACGTATGCAGCAGCCATAGCAGCGTGCGTAATTTCACTGGAGCTGGGTGCGTCACTTGTCCCGATTGAGGCGGCGTTGTCCGGTGTACTTCTGGTGCCGCTTTCAACCTTCTTGTTGACTATGCTCGGCGTCCACGCCATTGTGGGAATTATCGAAGGACTCGTTACAGCGGCGGTCCTCGGTTATTTGCAGCAGGTCCGGCCGGATATTATACGCGCCTCCATACAAGGCAAAATAAGAATGAGTAAACCGGCAACCATTGCGACGCTGGCAGTTATTGCGGCGGTGACGGCCGCGGGGCTTTCGCTGCTTGCATCAGACAAACCGGACGGTCTGGAGTGGAGTTATGCCGAGCGGCCGGACCAGGAAAACTTCGAACCCATCGTTGCCAATGAGAGCCGGGCTACTACAAAGGTTGATGCGTTCCAGGAAAAGTATTCCCTGATGCCGGACTACTCTGCAAGAAATTCCAAATTCGGCCAAACATCAGAGCAGGAATCTGAATCGGCCGCGGGCTGGACAAGTCTGGCCGGGCTGGCAGGTGCGGCGGCAACAATGCTGTTCGTCTGGCTGGTCGCGCAAATCATAAGAAAAAATCCACCTCGAAGTCAGAAGCTGATATAATCGCCGCGTAACCGGTTGACGATTCGCCCCTGTTCGTGGTCAAACCCTCTAAAGGGCGGTTCCTTTGTGGAGCGACTCCAAACGTGCATCATGCGCATATCGACAAATTTGCGTACCAGGATTCTGTCATTCACCGGCTTGACAGCAGGGTTAAGTTTATCGTGCTGGTTCTGTTTACCGCGGTTGTTATCTCCCTGCCGCGGCACTCGATTGTCCTGCTAAGCCTGTACGCCATCGGCCCTTTCGCCGTGCTGGTTTTAGGAGCAATACCTCTGAGATTTGTCTTCAAACAAATACTGCTGGTCAGTCCCTTTATAATTGTACTTGCCCTTACCTGCCCGTTTTATGACAGGACCGCTGTATCCGCAGCGATTGGGCCTTTCTCATGGACAACAACGGCGGGCTGGCTGCGCTGCGGCAGTATTCTGGGCAAGTTTGTGATAACCATGATGTGCATGATAGCTCTGGTTTCCACAACCAAGTTCAGCAACCTGCTGGCGGGTTTGCAGAAGCTCGGTGTGCCGCGAATACTGGTCCTGCAGCTCGGGTTCTTGTACAGGTATATTTTCGTAGTCATCGACAAGGCCCAGCACATGCTGCTTTCACGCAGGGGACGGTCTTTGGTTTATCTCGGCTTTCGAAGTGAATTGAAAACCGGCGCGGCAATGATAGGAAGCCTGTTTGTTCGCAGCATTGATACCGCCGAAAAGATAAGTATAGCGATGCAGGCACGCGGTTTTAACCAGGATTGGCGCAGCATCTCGCGCCTTCACATCGGCTGGGCCGATTTTGTTTTTGCAGCGGCGGTGATTTGTTATGTACTCTGTCTGGAGCTCTTTGCCAAACCTTTATTTACTTAGGAAACAATGCCCCCTGCTATAGAAATCAAAAACTATTCATACTCCTATTCCGACGGCACAGAAGCGCTGAAGGACATCAGCCTTACCGTTGAACACGGAGAAAAAGTGGTGCTGGTCGGGCCTAATGGAGCCGGCAAATCAACGCTGCTCCTTGCCATGGGCGGTTTCGTGCACGGAACGGGACGGATAAGTATCGAGGGCGTAGAGGTAAACAGTAAAAACGCCAGACAGATTAGACGCACAATAGGCTGTTGTGTGGAAAACCCTGAGGACCAGCTCTTCATGCCGACCATATACGAAGACGTTGCTTTTGGTCCGTTGAATTTGCAACTGGAGCCGGACGCGGCAAAAGCACGCGTTGAAGAAGCCTTAAGAACAGTGGGGCTTTTGGATTTGGCAGACAGGCCGCCTCACCATCTTTCCGCCGGCCAAAAGCGTGCCGCTGCCATCGCAACCGTGCTTTCAATGTCACCCAGGATTATCACCCTTGACGAGCCCAACAGCAGTCTCGACGCCAGAAATCGAAATACCATAATCCAAATTCTAAAAGAACTACCGCAGACGCTGATTGTCGCAACGTGCGATATGAATTTCGCGGTGGATTTCGCCCGGCGAGCAATCGTCATCGACGCGGGACAAAAAGTGGCGGACGGGAGCTGCGAAAGAATAATGTCCGACGAAGACTTGATGAATTCACACGGTCTTGAAACGCCCTGGAAATACCGTAAACCCGCATCTTAGTCGCCGCCGGCTTGACGCTGGACTTCATTTTAGCCCTTAACATTGCACTTATGGGCCTAAATCCCTTATAATACCCAAGAGCGTCCAATCGCCGGAAAAAGTAACATTACAGGGGCAAAACAATAAACAGCGAACAGTTAAAAAAACTCTTAAGCGAGGTCAAAAACGGCCAAATCAGTGTCGAGCAGGCTGTAGAGGAGCTGCGCCACCTGCCGTACGAGGATTTGGGCTTTGCCAAGGTTGACCATCACCGGCATATCCGCCAGGGACTGCCGGAGGTTATATTCTGTCCGGGAAAAACAGCCGAACAAATTATAAGTATCTTCGATTCCCAGGCAAAGAAGGGACACAACGTATTAGCTACCCGCGCTGAAAAAGAGGTTTACCAGGCCCTTGTCGATACAGGCAGATACGACAAGCTGAAGTATTACGATTTATCCAAAACAATCCTGCTCGAACAGGAGAAACCGGCTTCTTCGAAAACGGCTATTCCAATAGTGACTGCGGGGACAGCGGATTTGCCGGTTGCCACCGAGGCACAGGCCACCTGCGAGGCGATGAGGCAAAAGACCGAGCTGATTTATGACGTAGGTGTGGCTGGCCTTCATAGGCTGTTCGACAAGGTCAAACAGCTTCAAAGCGCCAACGTAGTAGTTGTCGTAGCGGGAATGGAAGGCGCTCTCGCGAGTGTCGTCGGCGGACTGGTTAGCTGTCCGGTCGTTGCGGTGCCGACAAGCGTCGGTTACGGAGCGAACTTTGGGGGAATAGCAGCACTTTTAACTATGCTCAATAGTTGTGCAGCAGGGGTTACCGTCGTCAATATCGACAACGGTTTTTCGGCGGGGGTCAGCGCAAGCCTGATTAACCGCAAAGCGGAAGGTAAATAATAACCCGTGAGTACGTCGCGGTAAAGCCTATGAATCTGCAACAAAAATATGACAAGCTAAAAGAAATTCTCAGTCAGGCCGGTAGATTACTGATTGCATATTCCGGCGGCGTGGACAGTACGTTCCTTTTGAAAGTCACCGTAGATACGCTCGGCAAAGACAAAGTCGCTGCCTGTATCGCCCAGGGGCCTTCTCTGCCGCAGAGCCAATATGACCGCGCAGTCGAGCTGGCCAAGAATATGGGGGCCGAATTGATAATCACCGAGACCGACGAAATGAACAACGTCGCCTATCTGGCTAATAAAGCCGACCGATGCTATCATTGCAAAAGTCACTTGTTCGAGCAACTCGCGGATATAGCAAAGGAAAGAGGATTTGACAGGGTTGCCTGCGGTCATAATCTCAATGACACGAAGGACTATCGACCCGGTAATACCGCAGCGGTGGATTTCGGTGTCAGCACGCCATTGATAGAAGCTGAACTTACCAAGCATGACATACGACTGTTGAGCAAAGAGCTGAACCTGCCGACGGCCCAAATACCGGCCTCGCCCTGCCTTGCCTCACGGATTGCATACGGCCTTGAGATAACAAAAGACAACCTAAAGCAAGTGGAAGAGGCCGAGGAATTTTTGCGAAGTCTCGGCTTAGTCGAGTTCAGGGTGCGATACCACGGTGAAGTTGCACGCATCGAGGTCCATCCTGAGGATATGCCGAAGATAATGCAGGAAGACCGCCGCAGAAAAGTCGTGGAAAAACTCAGAGAATTGGGTTTTAAGTTCGTGGCTTTGGACATGGCGGGATTCCGCAGCGGTTCACTGAATGAAGTATTATCGCAGGCCGAGAAGGACCGTTTCGATAACAGCGATTAATTGAGCCTTTATTGAGCTATGGAACAGATTGAGCGAATAGGTGTTTCACTTGATAAGAAGCTGCTGACGGACTTCGACAAGCTCATTGCAAAAAAGGGTTACCAGAGCCGTTCGGAGGCGATTCGTGATTTAATCAGGGAGCAGTTGAGCGTGGACAAGGCAAGTGACCCGAAGGCAACAGCAATAGCGGTGGTCTGCCTGGTTTACGACCACCACTCAACCCAGCTTATGCAGAAACTGACGCATCTGCAGCATTCGCACCTGCTGCAGACAATCAGCTCACTGCATATTCACTTAGATGAGCACGATTGTATGGAGGTAATCGTTCTCAAGGGCAAGGTTAGTGAGATTAACAGCACCGCAGAAAAGATATTGAGCACCAAAGGCGTCAAGCTCGGCAGAATCAACCTGATTTCAACCCAGGGCCGCGGCGAAACTTGATACAAGCGCAGCCTATAAACTGAAACTACTCGACATACCCAAGGGATTTCAGTTTTTGGAGGTCCTCTTCGCTAGTCCTCCCCGGAGCCGAAGCATTACCAATACGAGCCTGCTTCCACTCTTCGAGATGGCTGGACAAACTAACTGCCGTTTTATTAAAATCGATATAGAGATTTCTATGCTCTCCGGGATCTGCCTCAAGGTCGTAAAGTTCCTTTGTCCCTTCATCATGGCCTTCAATATATTTCCATTTTCCAGCTCAAACTCCGAATTTTTCCCCTTTTACCCATATATCATCAATCCTGGTTTCAAGGTAGTGCCGACGATAAAGGTATACCGGCCTGCCCGCATCAAGCCTGGTTCGACCGCAAAGAGCCGGGGCAAGGTTTTGTCCCTGGAAAGCGGAGTTTTGCATATCGATGTTGACCAAGTCGAGTATTGTGGGAGCCAGGTCGACAAGTTCGACAGGTTCGGTGAAAACCGCACCTTTTTTAATCCGCCCTGGAAAACGAAAGAGCATAGGTACGCGAACGGCTTCTTCGTAAATATGCGCACCATGATACATATAACCATGCTGCATAAGGCCCTCGCCATGGTCTGAGACGACAGCTATAAGCGTATTATCCTTAAGTCCCATCCGGTCCATTTGCTCCACGAGGTCACCGAGGTATTTGTCTGTAAATGCAATTTCTGCATCGTAACGGCCGATAGCTTTATCCACGCCGGTTGCGGAGGCGCTTGTCGGGGCAAAGGAAGACCGGAAAGGTTCTGCGGGGTCATACGGATTATGCGGGTCAAAATAATGAACGAACATAAAAAAAGGCTCAGCGGGATTGCGTTTGTTCTTTAACCAATGTATTGCCCTGTCGGTTGTATAGTTTGCGCGCCTGTCGAAGGCGCCGTTAACCTGATACCCTTCCCACGTACCGACGTCGGTCATACATTCTGAAGCCACGAAATCATCATCAAAAAAGTCAAAGCCCTGTGCAAATCCGAATTTTGAATGAAGCACAAAAGAGCCGACAAAAGCAACTGTTTGATAACCGTTGGCGTTCAATATTTCAGCCAGGGTTTCATATCTGTCCGACAATTCAAGTCCATTTTTAGCAACCCGATGCGTGATGGGATACAAAGAAGTAAACATCGTCGCGTGTGATGGTGCAGTCGTCGATGACGGAGCATAAGCCATATCGAACAGGGCCCCTTCTTTCGCCAGTTGCGTCAAACTGGGAGTAGTATCGTGCTCGTACCCATACACCGAACAATGGTCTCTCCTAACGGTATCCAGGGATATAAGCAGCACGTTTGTTTTTTCTTTACTTTTTTTGCCGGAACAACCATTAAGTGAAAGACTGCCTGATAAAACAGTTGCCGCACCGCCATAGAGGCCGTATTTCAACAGTTTACGTCGTGTAAGAACAGGATGTGATTTTTGTCTGTATTCCATGCTGATAACAACCCTCAGTATTATTATAAACCATACTTTAACAATCCGCGAGCGAAAAACTCTCGGAAAAGGCGAGGCAAGTACACCTCTCGCCGCCAGTAAACCGATACTGCCCTTGACAACCGGGGCGAGAATCGGGTTTAATACGCATAGTCGATTTGGGGCGATTAGCTCAGTTGGTTAGAGCGCACGGATCACACCCGTGAGGCCACAGGTTCGAATCCTGTATCGCCCAGTCTTCGTTCGCTGCCTTGTAGTGAACGAAGACTGCCTCGGCGAAGTCCTTCAGGGACGAAGTCGGGCCTTTTCAATATTTAATTACTGCAGCGAACTGCGCCCTGGCAAGCCAGCCAAATAAAAAAACTCAAAAGATGTTGAAAGGCCGGTTCGATTGGTCTAAATTACCCCGAATTGTCTATTTAACTTTGAGGCAGGGGCAGGAATGTACATAATACCAGCTATCGATTTGCGCAGCGGCAAATGTGTGCGGCTCATCCAGGGTGACTACAATCGTCAGATTACCTATAAAGACGACCCCGCAGCCCAGGCCGAAGATTTCATAGAGGCAGGCGCCGAATGGCTGCATATAGTGGACCTGGACGGGGCAAAGCTCGGCAAGGTGGTCAATACCGATGCAATCTTAGCCATAGCCGCTCTGCGCAGGCTCAGAATTGAGGTCGGCGGAGGCATACGAAATGAAGATTCGATAGTGACACTGCTTGAAAAGGGCGTCGAGCGTGTCATCATCGGAACACGGGCTGTCAGTGACTTCGATTGGTTCAGCATGATGGCGGAAAAGTACAAAGGTAAAATAGTCCTTGGACTCGACGCTCGCGGCTCGAAACTGGCCGCCGAGGGCTGGACCAGGGACTACCCGCAACCGATGCTGGACTTTGCCAAAAAGGCCGCGAAGCTGCCCCTGGCTGCGATTATATATACCGACATCGAGAGGGACGGGATGCTTACAGGGCCTAATCTCGAACGAACAAGGGACCTGGTCGAGGCGGTCGAGCTGCCGGTAATAGCGGCAGGCGGCGTCAAATCAAACGAAGACGTAAAGAAACTCGCGGGAATCGGTGTAGCTGGTGCAATCATCGGCAGGGCCTTGTACGAAGGAACGGTCAATCTGGCCGAGGCAATCGCAACGGCGAGGCAATAAGCACCTCTGGCTGTATATCCAACCTCCTTGTGGGACGTCAGCAGTGAAAACGTCCTTGTCAGAAAAGATGCCTGTCACTACAATATCAGGCGTATGCGGGTGTAGCTTAATGGTAAAGCCCCAGCCTTCCAAGCTGGTCATGGGGGTTCGATTCCCCCTACCCGCTTTTGTCAACCCTGTTCAAATCCCACGTATATCACGAAATACTCCGCGATGAATTTTACCTCTTTCTGCAGCTTCGTGTTTATAGGACACGAAGGCTATAAAGTTAAGAACGAAAAACTCTTAGCACCGCTGCTTGAGGTCCTATAACAAAATTTTAATGAAAATCTCAAAAAAGTGGAGTTTTCGTCCTTGACTTTGTGGGGGCAAGTGGTAGGTTGTGGCAGGCAATAGAAACCAAGTGGGGCCTATACCATGCTTTTATTAACAGGTGAGTATCAGCACGTCATCGACGATAAGAGCAGGGTCTTTATATCCAACAAGCTGCGAAGTCAGATTGACATCGATGAGCACGGCAGCAGTTTCTACCTCGTCCTGGGGGCCAACGGCGTTCTGTGTCTTTATCCGGAAAGGTACTTTGAGCAAATCGTACAGGCCGTAGCCCCTGCAACAAGTGCGGCGGATGAGGCTGTCTCGTTCGAGCGAATGAGCTTCGCTCTTGCGAGCAAGGTAGAGCTGGACAGCCAGGGACGTCTGCTCATCAATGAAAGGCTTCGAACACGTGCCGGGTTGGGTAACCAGATAACGCTGGTCGGCGTGCGGGACCATATTGAAGTCTGGAACAGCCAGAACTGGGAGCAGTACGTCGAGGACCACATGGCACAATACCAGAATCAGATGGCGCAGGCCCGTAAGGCTGTATTACAGCAGGAAGGTCGTGGCTCAGACCGGGAAATATAAATGTAACTCTATGAATGGAGGCATAGTGCAAATGTGTGCGAGCGAGTTTCAGGTTATACAGGATGCATTAGCGGGTCGCAGGGAAGCTGACGAGAGTGCTCTTGCCGCACTGGCAGTGCTCGAAGAACGGCTTGAGCGAATCAAGGCACGGGGCGGCGGTTTTTCCGACATCGGATTCTCCTGTGAAGTAGGAAAGCTGCGTCGCAACAAGAACCTTGCTGCCGTCGGCTGAGACTTGCTTGCACAGTCTCTAAAACGCGGTTTCAGGGAGGTATGAAGCAGAAAGCAGCGTGTGAACGGCTCATTTGTTGAACATATACCCGTTCTTGCAACTACCTTAGCCGAGCAGATAAGCTTACCCCGGGATGGGGTGATGGTCGATGCGACTATTGGACATGGAGGTCATAGTTACCTGTTTGGCAAAGAATTGGGCCCGGAGGGAACGATTCTCGGCCTGGACGTTGACGAAAAATCAATCCAAAGGGCCCAATTAGTATTAAAAGAGCTCCCCTGCCGGGTAATCTTGGCGCACGCCAATTTTGCGGACGTGGACCGGCAGATGCTCAAATACGAAATTGAAAAGGCCGATTTTCTGCTGGCGGATTTGGGCGTTTGCTCAGCGCAGCTGGCGGACGCGGAAAAAGGCCTGAGTTTTCAGCATGACATGCCTCTTGATATGAGATTTGACCAAAGCCTCAAGACGACTGCTGCCGACATAATTAATAAGGCTGGTGAGAAAACACTGGCCGATTTGATATACGAATTCGGCGAGGACCGGGCGAGCCGCCGGATTGCCAGATTTATTGTCAGACATCGTCGAGCCGAGCCGATAAAAACTACGGGGCAACTTGCCGATATAGTACGCAGGGCCCTCGGCCCAAAACACCGAGGCAGGATTCACCCGGCTACTAGGACGTTTCAGGCCCTGCGAATCGCTGTCAATCACGAGCTGGAAAACCTCGAGATTCTTCTGGCAAAGGCTCCAGTGTTACTGGCGGCGGGCGGATATATGGCGGTTATCAGCTTTCATAGTCTCGAAGACAGGCTTGTGAAGAATAATTTCAGAGACAATGCCAAAAACGGCGTGTACGAGATTTTGACAAAAAGGCCACTGGCGCCCAGCCGTGAGGAAGTAGAAGCCAACCCAAGGGCACGCAGCGCGAAGTTAAGGATAGCAAGCAAGTTAGTAGAAAATTGAAAATGGAGTTTCAGCCATGACACGTGATGCCAAGATTGGATTGCTGTTAGGTCTGGTATTTATATTCATTATAGCTTTTATCATTAACGGCCTGCCGAGCTTAGGCCGAGGTGACGGCAACGAGCTGACCCGGAACATGGCAAGGCCTCAGCGGAACCCCGGCATAGGAACTGACGCCCGCCAGGTCACACAAAGGACAATCACACCCGTCAGGCCCACAAGTCCCCCTGCTGCGCCGGCTACAACCGGGCCACAGGCCGCCCAAGCACCGACCAGCCAGATAAGATTCGAAGCCCAGTTACCACAACCGACACCCACCAGCCAATCGACTGAAACTAACCTCGTCGCTGCTCAGGCCGGCGGGCCACAGCCTGCCCTAATCGCAACAGAGCAGAAGAAGGAACCCATAGCAGCTCGGCCAAAATCACAGATGACACGGGCACGTATTTATACCGTGCAGGACGGCGACAGTCTTGCCTCTATCGCCAAACAGTTCTACGGCGAAGAGTTAGGCAACAAGAAAGCAAGCGTTGACAGGATATTCAAGGCAAACAGGAAAATCCTCAAATCCCCTGATAACATATATGTCGGCCAGAAGCTTATAGTGCCGCCTTTGACTGAAGCAGCTCCAGACAAGCCGGAAAACGTGCTGCCGGCCGAAAGCTTTAAGCCGGTTGAGTCCATCGGCGCCAGGCACGAACAGAAAGCAATTAAAATCACAGACAAGACCAGATACTACACGGTCAAGGAAGGGGACAATCTGTGGAAGATTGCCTCGGAACAGCTCGGCGACGGCAACCGCTATCCGGAACTTGCAAAGCTTAATAAACTCGAAGACGAAGATTTCCTCGCTGTGGGCGCACGTTTGAAGCTGCCTTAAAGATTGCAGCAGGCTTTATCGAAATGGCTGGGTTCAGATTTATCTTCGCAATCTTCACTATCGCTGTCGTTTTGATACTTACGGTAAATTTGCGCAACCGCTGCGACCGGATGTGTCATCTGATAAATTCCGTCAACGCGCAGCAGAGTCGATTGAAACAGCAACTTTGGCAAAAGCAGCTTCGGCTTGAAGGTTATATGAATCCAACGGCGGTGTCCGAATCGTTGCCGTCGCAATGATGCACCGCGGTAAAAACCGGCAGCGGAATCTCTTGAACGGAGCTAAGTCTGAGAACGGGACGATTCGTTATTCTGGTCTTTACTTGCCTTGCCGTGGTCTTTCTGGTTTTGGCAGGTAGATGTTTTTATCTGCAATTGACTCGGGTCGAACATTACCGCACCGTCTCGATACGACAAATGCAGAAGTGGGCGACCGAAAGCCCTCAGCGGGGACCCATTCTCGACTGCCGCGGCCGGGTCCTTGCCGCAAGCAATCAGACACAGACCATATTCGCCGAACCTCGCCGCATCAGCCAACCCGAGGCAGTAGCCACAGCGCTGGCCCCTGTCCTGAACATCGGCGCTCGAGAAATCTACGAAATGATAATGCAAAGCGGTAATCCCGGCTTCGCACGGCTCAAAAACAAAGCCGAACACGAACAGTGCCGCGCTGCAAGGAGTATCGGCAGCGGAATCGGCGTACAAGTCGAGTGGCAGCGGTACTACCCGATGGGGAACCTGACCAGCCACGTGACAGGATACTCAAGTACTGACGGGCGAGGGCTTGATGGAATTGAGCTGCTTTACGACGAAAAGCTGAAAGGCTGCGGAGGGTATAACATATTCTTTGCGGACAAATCCCGGCGCACCATTCGGCCGAAAGAGATTCGCTCTTCCGCAACCGACGGCTGCAGTGTGGTTTTAACAATCGACTCAGCCATACAGGAATTCGTCCGGGCCGAACTGCTGAAACAATACCACGCTTACGAGGCTGAATCAGCGGTGGCAATCGTAGCTGAGCCTAAGACCGGAGCTATTCTTGCGATGGTGTCTTTGCCGGATTTTGACCCGACGGACCGCTCGTGCGACCCGAACTTCCTTCGCAACCGGGCAATCACCGACCAGTTCGAGCCCGGCAGTATGATAAAACCTGTTATCGTCGCACTTGCCCTCGATGCAGGATTCGTCACCGGCTCCGAGCGAATTTTCTGTGAGAACGGTGATTACCACGGAAAGGGTTTCGGCAGGATAGGCGAATATGACCATCACAAATACGGAAACCTGACCGTACGCGAGATATTAGTCAAATCGAGCAATATCGGCATGGCCAAGATAGGACAAAGATTCACAAAAGAAAAGTTCTACGAAGGTATGCGATTGTTCGGCTATGGTAAAAAGACGGGTATTGATTTGCCGGGTGAGGTAGGCGGGCTTTTGCGTACTCCGGACAAGTGGACCGGCTACAGCCTGACGCGCATACCATTCGGGCAGGAAATTACCGTTACTGCGATCCAAATGGTTCGTGCGTTTTGCATTTTAAGCAACGGCGGCCGGGCAGTGACGCCGCATGTGGTCA
>CAYSTP010000051.1:0-13534 GCA_964434085.1 uncultured Pirellulales bacterium | reverse complement strand
TCATACCCGCTCAGCGGCGCAGCCTCAGCCAGGTCGAGGGCCTTGCCTTCGGCAAGCCCTTCGACGATATCTATCAGAACAATATCGGCGAGATTTTCTATCGCCGCAAGGTGCGCTGTCGTCGCTCCGACATTGCCCGCACCGACTACGGTAATTTTCCTGCCTGCCACAAGCGCCTCCAGGACTAAAGGACCTTGTCGTTACCTGATTCAGCCAATTATACGAAGCCAATTATTTATTTCTAATGAAAAATCTTTCTGAACCCACCTTGCTATGATATAATCAGCAGTGACTATAATGGACGGAGAAAATAACAATTCACAGGGTGCCGTTGAGAGCGAAACGGTTTACGATGAGTATTTGCCGCCTGATGCAAAGCCGCTTTGCCCGTATTGTCTGCAGCCTTGCGACCCACTTCAATACTACTGTACTAATTGTGGTTCCAACGAGGCGATAAACCCGCTGGCTGCCTACATGCCTTATGTCCGTATTCGATTCAGCATCGGGATTTTCGTAAAGCTGTGTCGTGGCGCATATAACCGTGACAATCCAATGCTGCTTCGAATACTTTACGGAGCGGGCGCATCGCTGTGGGTATTATTTCGTGCCTGCTGAATTGCTGAAATTACCGACATTCCCCCGCCCGCACAAATCTCCACGAGTATTTATAAATCCACGCGGACCTTAATGAAGTAAAATCTGGATAAGTTAGGCAACAGAAGACAGCATCTTCAAAACGCGCTCCGCGCCACATCTTAACGCCCAACTCGTATCTATATCTCCCATCTTAAAAACTTTGAGGTTTTGCAATCTTTATGTGAAGTTCAGATTTCAGGCTTGCCGATTATTATTAACAGCCTGTATCTTTCGTGATTAGAATACGAGTCAACGCCCAGGGCGATGGCTAACAAATCAAATAAAACTTACACGGAGATACGGGCATTTTTATTATCCACTCACACCGTGTTGCAGGAGTTGCACAACGCTCAATCATTGTTCCAATAATAAGACTGTCTTTTAGCCTCCGCCTTCGAACAGAGTTTCATACTGTAAATCATCGACTTTGTAGTTAACCACCGTTGGCAGGGTGCCGATAAAAAGGACTACGCTGATGGAGTGCTGCGCGCATGGAGTTTATGTATTGTACCGGATGCTGTAATTGCACAACGCCCCAAGGGAATTGTGGTGCTTGACAATCGTTAATAGTATGAACATAATAGTTTTGTGAGGAACCTTCTGTAGAGGCGCCGGTATTGATATGCGTCTGGTTGTTAAAAAAGCGGATTCGGTTATTAATGAGCTGCAGTTCGGTTCCGGGCCTGTGAACATCGGCAGGCACGCCGACAGCCAGGTCTTCCTGCCCGACAAGACCGTCTCACGATATCACGCTGTCCTTTACAGCACACAGGAAGGTGGGTGGATGGTTGAGGACCTCGATTCGGTAAACAAGACCTTCCTCAACGGAAAACCCATCCACAAAGCCGGTATCAAAAGCAGTGATGTACTGCGTATTGTGGATTTCACAATTGAAATTAATCTCGAAGATGAGACTATTACAGGCGAACCCATTAATCTTGATGATACTCTTACGACCGCTATCGACGATTCAGGTGATACCCAGCCGAAAGACCCGCTCGAGCCGAAGATAATCGTACGGCGGACCGATTCGGGCCGTGCTCCCGATATCAAATTACCCGTAAGCCGCACCGCTGCTTTCGCACAGGCTGCCGAGGCTATCTGCAAGGCCAACAACCTCGAAGGCGTGCTCAAGGTGCTGCTGGCCATCGCGGCTAAACAGTTTAACGCCTTTCATGCCTGGGCGGCGCTGAGGAATAAGCCGAGCGGTCCTATGCAGGTACATGCCGGCAGATCAAGAGACGGCAGAAGTGTCGGCCTGGAGCAACTGAGGCTCAGTGAAAAGATAAACCAGACTATTGACAAGCAGCAGTTTCTGCTTGTGCCGCGAATACCTTCCAAGCGGGACGAACAGCCAATAAACTCGGCATTGATTGCCCCGGTCGCCGGCGAAGGCGGCTGTTTTGGCGTAATTTATCTCGATAACGATATGGCCCACCAGCGTTACGACATCAGCGACCTTGACTACCTGATGCTCATTGCTATTCACACCTCGACCATTGTCGAAAACTTCTGAAATATTTCCTGTGATCTACTGCCTTTTGTATTTGCCCATCAATTGACTCTGAGCGAGGATATGGCCTTCCATTTTTTTCAGAAGAGCCTTTTTGTCAAGCACTGCTGTAGATTCAATCATCGTATCGAGGGCATATATTTTGAAGTAGTATCTGTGCGTACCGCTGGGTGGACAGGGACCTCCATAGCCGGTCTTGCCGAAATCAGTCATGCCTTGTCTGGTGCCGTCCGGCAGCACTTCCCCGCTTGGAAAGTCTTGCGGCAGTTCCCTTTTATCAGGCGGCAAATTATATAGAACCCAGTGCACCCATGTCCCCATCGGCGCATCAGGGTCGTCGCTAATCAGGGCGATACTCTTTGTGCCCTCCGGCACCGAGTCCCACTTCAACGGCGGTGATATGTCTTCGTCGTCACAGGCATACTTAGACGGTATCATCCCACCTTCATCAAAGGCCGTGCTGGTAATTTTAATTTCCATAGCATTTCCTCCCTTATCATTAACCTTACTTCCTGAATTTGTATCCAGTAATTCGCAGACGCACCATAACAGAGGGGCCTGGCCATGCAGGTCCCCCAGTACTCTTGGTCTCTTAAGATAGTATTCAATGTCGTTCCCCTGGCCCGTGCCGGTGCAAATCTCCCTCAAGTCTGCATCTTTATCGAGGTGCGCACAAAGTGCGTCCCAGGCCTTTTGCACCGCCGGACGATATTCGCCGCTATCGAGCCAGCCATGCTTGATTCCTGTAATCATTGCATAGGTGAACATTGCAGTACACGAACTTTCAGCCCATGAATATTGGTAGTCAATCAATTGGCGCCACATCCCGTTTTCAGACTGGTATTTCAAAAGAGTAGCCATCATCTTGAGATAACACGCCATAATCCGCTCTCTTTTGGGGTGGTCCTGCGGCAATGATTTGAGGACCTCAGTCAGGGCCGAGGCCACCCAGCCGTTTCCGCGTCCCCAATAAAAGGGATGTTCAGGGCCGTGGAAAAACAGTCCCGAAGGCTGTTGCAGCTTGTCGAGATAAGCGGCAATTTGTAACGCGGCCCTGTCTGCGTATTTGATATCGTCCGTCGCCCTGTATGCCTGCATCTGTAGCATACCTACCATATACATATCATCAATCCACCAGCGGCTCTGGCTCGTCAGGCCGTTTTGCAGCGGTTTGTCCCACTGCCTGTCAGCAAACCACAATCCAATTTTGAGGTATTTTTCATCGCCGCTCTGCATATACATTTCCAGCGGCAAAATCCCTATAACGGCCTGGTCAACGTGATGCTTTCGCGAGATGAGTTTGTCATTATCGAATATCCCGGCGTAGCGTTCGTTTAATTCGTTCATTAATTCATTATTATCTGTAAGACCTGCAAAACGGTATGCACTATAAGCGGTACATGCCTCGGCGTAATGAAGCCCGTACTCTCCGTAAAGCATATAATCCTTGCGGTCAAGCAGATTTTTGACCAGACGGGTTCCTATTTCCGTCGGAGTTTGGCTCTTCTCGCAGCTAATCAGGCTTTCGCTCGCGGAAACAGACGAAGCAAAGAAATAAGCAAATAATAAACAAAAAGAGGAAACCAAATATTTTCTGAAATGAGAAACCATATCGAAAGCACCTTTAACCGTTCAAACCGAAATCATCCGTGATGAGTACTATTCCGTTGATTCTATAGTATTATGCCCTGCGGCACCGGTCAAGCACCGATTAACATGGCGAGTCTATCTTGTATCAGAAACGCTAAGGAAAGAGCCGCAATCAACCACATAGTAAGCTTAACCTCGCGGATTTTGCCGCACACGGCCTTTATCACCACAAACGATATGAAGCCGAACGCCAGGCCTGTGCTGATGCTGTAGCTCAGGGCAATCATCACCATAATAATAAAGGCTGGAAAGCCCTCTTCCAGGTTACGAAAATTAATCCGGCTGATTTCCTTCATCATAAACAAACCGACCATAATCAGCGCCGGCGCAGTAGCATAGGAGGGCACCACCTCTACCAGCGACACAAACGGCAGGGCCGCCAGGAACAAAAGCCCCGTCACAATTGAAGTAAGGCCTGTTCGTCCACCCTGCTCTATACCCGCCGCCGATTCAATATAAGAAGTGGTAGTCGATGTCCCCAGCACCGCACCTATCATAGTTGCCAACGCATCAATCCCCAAAAGTCTGTCCAGCCCTTTAATCCTGCCCGTCTGGTCGACCATTTTGGCCTCATGACAGCAGGCGACCAGTGTACCAACGCTGTCGAACATGTCTATAAACATCAGACTGAATATGCTGCCCGCAAGGCTCCATTTCAAAGCGCCCGGAATATCCAATTGAAGCGCTACACTGGAGAAATTCAAATCCATGGAAAATATATGTGCAGGCTTATCCAATTCACCGGTCAGACCTGCAACAATCGTGGCAAAAACTATTCCTATCAGAAGCGACCCCTTGACTTTTTTCATCTCAAGAAAAATCATAACCAACAGACCCAACAGGCCTATAACTACAGTCTTGGTAATGTGGCCTGCCGAAACTAACGTCGCTTCATTCTTTACCACTACGCCGAGATTTCTAAGTCCAATAAAGGTTATAAACAGGCCGATACCTACGGCAATAGCCGAGATAAGCGAACCCGGTATTGCTTCAACCAACCGACGCCGCAATCCGAGCAGCGTCAGAACCAGAAACACCAATCCTGACAGAAAGACAACCCCAAGAGCTGTTTGCCAGTTTACCCCCTGTCCCATGACCAGCGTGTACGTAAAAAAGGCGTTGAGCCCCATTCCCGGCGCCATTGCTATCGGCGCCTTGGCTGCGAAACCCACTATCAAAGTTGCAGCAGCCGTCGCCAGACACGTCGCCGTAACAAGACCGCTTTTGTCCATTCCAGTCTGACTAAGGATACCGGGATTGACGAAGATAATATACGCCATCGTAAGAAACGTAGTTGCCCCTGCGACAATTTCTATACGAACATTGGTTTGCTTCCGGTCGAAATGAAAATAGTTATTGAGCATGCAAGAGTCTCCCTGGAATCCCGAATCTCAATTACTGCGAGCGATAGGAGTCGAACCTACACGTCCCTAAGGACACAAGGACCTAAACCTTGCGCGTCTGCCAGTTCCGCCACGCTCGCGATTATTCAGGAAGTTCCGATTTACTCGGACTGCTTCTTGCCGCTTACCTTCTCGATACGCTTCTCGGCCGTCTCCAGTATGCTCCTGCAGTGCTTTATCAGTGCCATGCCTCTTTCATACTGATTGAGGCTGTCCCGCAGAGGTATTTGGCCTTGTTCGATTTTCTGGACAATACCGCCGAGCTCTTTAATCGCCTGCTCGAAACTCAGTTTCGACATATCATCTTTTTCTTTTTTGTCGGCCATAATCCACTCACAAAACTATTTGACAAATCCGAGCACGTCCGGCAGCCACATCGATAACGCCGGTACGAATGTCGTAATAATAAGCGTTACCACCATCGCCGCGAAGAACGGCATAATGTGACGCATAACGTTTGTTACCGTTGTATTGGTTACTCCGCAGCCGAGGAACAAACACGTACCGACCGGCGGCGTGCAAAGCCCTATACACAGATTCATAATAATTATAATCCCGAACTGCAGCGGGTGTACGCCGAGCTTTTCAACAATAGGCAGAAATATCGGCGTGAAAATCAGAACGGCAGGCGTCATATCCATAAACGTCCCCACCACCAGCAGCAGGGCGTTAATCATCAGAAGAAGAAGCACTTTATTATTTGTAGTATTAAGCAACGCCGCACTTATATCCTGCGGGACATTTTCCGAGGCAAGGACCCATGACATTGCCATACTCGTTCCTATCAGCAGGAAAACGACCGAGGTTGTCACGCCGGTTTGCAGCAGGATTTTCGGCAGGTCCTTAATCTTCACCTCCCGGTATGCCACCACGGCCAGTATAAAAGCGTACAGCACGGCTACCGCTGAGGCTTCTGTTGCCGTGAAAATGCCGGTTAAAATACCGCCTAAAACAATATAAACTAACAACAGGGAGGGAACCGCATCTATAAAACAGATAAACCCTTTCGAGGAGACTTTCATAATGTAATAAGCAATTAAACCGATAACCAGCAGTGAATAGAAAGATAAAGCCAAACTCAAACTGCCATAACTCTGGACGTCGCAGAACCGGCCGTAAAAAAAACCCCTCAAAAACCATATAGGCACAAACAAAAGTCCGATGAATCCGGCCGTAATTTTTGCGCTTTGACGGTTTTTCTTCCATGCCACGACCGCATACCCGATGACCATCACCGCCAGTAAACTCAAAAGAATCCAAATAAAAGCAGCATTTAATTTCTGAGTTGACACAGCGATTTGAGAATAATTTTCCAGTTTCTTTAACGAATCCGCCGCCGGAAGAAAACCGGAACGTTTATAAAATAAAAATCCCGGAATGACCAAACAGAGGATGACTCCGATGATGCGTATCATAATTTCAGGAAATTTATAAATCTCATCCGAACCGTATTTATGCCGAAAGGCCAGAATTCCAGCAACCGTCATTAATGCCAGTCCCATCAGGAAACCCGGCAGAAATCCCGCCATAAATATCGCTGCTATGGAAACAATCCCGCCGGTCGCCAGTGAATATACAATCATAATATTGCTCGGCGGAATCAGCAGACCCGTCGTCGCCGCGGTAATAGTCACCGAAGCGTTAAAGTCCCTGTCATAGCCCATCTTGTTCATAATCGGGACCATAAAACCGCCTACTCCCGAGACGGCAGCGGTAGCCGAGCCGCTTATAGCGCCGAAAAGCATACAGGTCAGCACATTAACAAAGGCCAGCCCGCCGCGAAACTGGCCGACCAGCACGTTGGCAAAATCAATCAGCCGTCGTGCTATGCCGCCGTGTGCCATCAATACACCCGACAAAATAAAAAACGGTATCGCCAGCAGAGAGAAGCTGTCTATTCCCGTAGCTATCTTATGGGCTACGGCAACAAACGCGGGCAAATCTCCCATAGTCAGGAACGCCAGCACCGTCGAGATACCCATACAGAAAGCGACCGGCACATTCAAAAACAGCAGTATGACGAAACTCACAACCAGAACTAATATGGAAAGTTCCACTTTCTAAAATCCTTTTAATTCTCTTATTCCAGCCTTTCTATTTGTCATACCTGCGAAAGCAGGTATCCAGGAATTCTTAAACTTTATGAACTGGATTCCCGCCTTCGCGGGAATGACAGTACGAAACAATTTTTAATCGACGCCTTCTTCCACGTGATGAGTCTGCGGCTGTGAAACGGGGCCGCCTTTAACCAATAACGCCAGGCGCTCGAACAAACCAATAACCGAATAAAGCACAAGAAAAAATCCGCTGATAGGTATGGCCAGATAAACGTAACCGACCTTGACGTTAATGGCAGGCGATATCTGTTCGAGCCTCAATGTATTCGTTACCAGCTCTATTCCTCCGAGAATCATCACGGTAAAGCTGAATAATGCTATGCACAGAAAAGCGAAGACCTCGGTAACCAGCCTCGTTCTCGCCGGCAGCTTGCCGACAAAATAGTCGATACCGAGATGTGCTCCACGGCCAAGTGCGACCGCCGCTCCCAGCAGTGAGACCCAGATAAGCATAAATACCGCCAGCTCCTCCGTCCACGTGCTCGGGTTCTTAAGAATAAAACGAGTGAACACCTGCCACAGTACGTCAAGCACCAGCACCACCACGACTACCATAAGCAGCAGTTCCAGTGAACGGTCCAGTAACTTTTTTATCGTTTTGAACACGGTTACTTTACCTCCTGTATCTTTTTGATTAATTCCCCGATTTCCGTATCATCGTATTCGGCCCACATGCTTTTAACGGATTCCTGGAAGGGTTTTTTGTCCGGATAAGTGACCTTTACACCCGCATCTTCGACTATTTTCATATCATTTTTTTCAGCTTCGGTCCATATCTTGCGCTCGTACTCTACCGATTCGTCCACGGCCTCCTGGAGTATCTGCTGAAACTCGCTCGACAGGCTGTTCCACACCCTCGTGCTGATTATCAATATGTCGGGCAATCTTGTGTGTTCATCGAGGGCGTAATAGTGACACACCTCGTAATGCCGGGACGTTCGGAAAGAAGGCGGATTATTTTCAGCAGCGTCAACAACGCCCTGGTCCAGAGAGGTATAAAGCTCGCCCCAGGCAATCGGCGTCGGCGAACCTCCCATAGCTTTAACCATATCCATCGACATTATGCTTTTCATAACGCGGACTTTCAAACCCGTCAAATCAGCAGGACTATTGATTTGCTTTTTGGAATAGAAACTCCTGGCCCCTGCGTCATAATAGCACAAGCCGCGCAGACCCTTGCTTTGACCCGCTAACAAAAGCTCCTTGCCTATAGGGCCTTTCAGAACTTTCCAGTAATGTTCGGAATCTCTGAAAAGATAGGGAATACCGAATATTTTCATCTTTGGCACAAATCCTTCCATCACCGCCGTCGATGTTTTTGTAATCGCCATATATCCGAGCTGCAGTGCCTCTATACATTCCTTCTCGGTGCCCAACTGCTCATTCGGAAAAATCTCCACCTTCATCCTGCCGTTCGATTTCTCCGCGACCTTTTGGGCCATATACACCATTGCCTTGTGCACCGGGTGCGTAACGTCGAGACTGTGCCCCAGTTTCAACACCACCTCAGCCTTTTGCTCCTGTTTTTTTTCACACCCGGCAAAAAACGTCAAACAGATACTCAACAAAACTAATACGGCTCTTTTTCTCATTACACATCACCTTACACCGAATCGACATATCTAAAATCATACCGACCGAAAAATTACATCAAGATATCATTGTCTATCTTGATGACCTTACTTTCAATCAAATTCTCGTTCGCCAGTTCCGTAATGAGCAAATCCGATACTTCAACATCATCTACAGACCTGACCACAAAGCCGTTCTTTTTGCTCCTTGTGATGCTGTATCCCCGCTGTAGTACCGATTTGGGGTTCATCGCCGCAAGGCGGTTTTCGTGTCCCGCCAGTTGAAATGCCAGTTTGTTCATGACTGCTTTTATTGCGGTGACGGTACGGTTCTGCATATTGCTCAGTTCGACCGTTTTCTTTATCAGGAGTCGATGCGGCTCTATACCCAGCACCTTCTCAAAGAATATGTTTAGCTTTGCCCTGACTTTTGCGAGCATGTCTTTGATACCATCTGTGAGTGTAAAACTCAGCTCATCAAGCCTCTGCTCACCGAGCTGCAGCACCCAGCGCATCCTGTCCGAGAGATTTTTGGCAAAGTAGTTTAGTTCCGCCGATACTTCTTCGGCATCCGGTACCGCTACGATACCCGCCTTGGTCGGTGTCGAAGCCCTCACGTCGGCTGCAAGGTCGGCTATAGTGACGTCAATCTCATGTCCTACCGCACTGACCACCGGAATCTGCGAATCGAAAATAGCCCTCGCCACGACCTCTTCGTTAAAGGCCCACAAATCCTCAAGGGAGCCGCCTCCGCGACCAACTATCATCATGTCGAATTTGAAAAGCCGGTTGCGCCGATTTATATCCCTGATTGCCGCTGCGATTTGTTCAGCAGCGCCTTCACCCTGCACCGCAACAGGGTACAAAGAAAGTTTCACGCAAGGCCACCGATTCCAGATGCTCTCTTTAATATCGTGTACCGCCGCACCTGATTCACTCGTTACTATACATATCCGATTCGGGTAGGGCGGCAGGGGTTTTTTATGCTCTTCTTTGAACAGTCCTTCCGCTTCGAGCCGTTTGACCATCTGTTCAAACGCAATCTGAAGTGCGCCTACCCCCGCCGGCTCAAGCTGCTCGACCACAAACTGATATCTGCCCTGAGGCGGATAGACGTCGACGGAACCCTTAGCCAGAACAGCCATACCGCGCTGCGGCTCGAACTTGACCTTGGCAAAGCCGCTTCGCCACATCACACACGGCAGTACCGCCTCGTTATCCTTCAGTGAGAAATAGCAGTGTCCGCTGCTGTGCCTTCGCCAGTCGCTGATTTCACCTGTCACCGTTAATCGGGTAGGCAGATTGTCTTCCAGCACCCGCTTGATAAGGCCTGTTATCTGGCTGACAGTATAAATATGCCCTTTGCCGCTTGCCATCAGCCAGATTATATGACCACATGTAAATCTACGCAACTTTTTGCATAACCTTCTGCTGAAACTTGACTTATAAAGACGTATCGGGTATAATGGCAAGCAGTGAAGAAGGAGGTTCAACTTTTTTGAGGGCGGGTGATGCAGGCATACCTCGAAACTGTTGGTGTACTGGCTGTGGCAATCCTGGGGATAATGGTAGGAAAGGCCTTTAGCTGCCTGAAGCGTCCCTATTGGCTGGGAGGATACATCCTATCGCTGGCACTGGCAACGCTGCTTATTCTGCCCCGCTTTTATTATCCACTGCACTTTTTGCCGCTGTTTAATAACCTTATTGCAGGGCGAACTAGGTTTATTGTCCTGGGCGTTGCGGTAACTGTCGGCTTGGTTGCGCCTTTGGACCGTCTGCCTTATCGCCTCGAACAGATTCTTGTCTGTTTCCTTATGGCCATTGTAATCGGCTGGTTCACGGTTATGCCTTTTTTGGCGCCGGCGTTACTGCGAGCCACTCATGCATCCCTGAGAACCACAATTAACAGCCAGGGTATCTGCTTCCAGACGACCAATTATACCTGCGGACCCGCCGCCGCCGTCACTGCACTGACGAAGCTCGGTATTGATGCCGACGAAGGAAACCTTGCAATACTGTCACACTCAAGTCCCGTCGTCGGAACTCTCCCGCAATGTCTTGCCGATGCACTTGCACAGCGGTATGCCGACCTCGGTCTGGACTGCACATTTCGTCTGTTCGATTCAATCGACCAGCTCAGGGATGCTGATGTGACGCTGGCAGTAGTTAAAGACCATCTCCTCGCGGACCACTGTGTTGCCGTCCTTGAAGTTGACCAGGACATTGTTGTGCTGGCTGACCCCGTCCGCGGCAGGCAGGAGCTGTCCCGTGAGCAGTTCGCTGATAAGTGGCGTTTTTCCGGAATTGCCATTAAACGTCACCTGACGGAACGAAACCTGCAGCCGGTCGCTTCCCATCCAGGTCAGTCTTCTTCGATTTGACCTTTGTATATCCTCGTCTGAAGCGCTCCCTGCCACGCCGTCCAGGTCGAATCGCTCAGCTCATTGTCGATAGCCTGCCTGACCTGCTTGATTTTTGCATCCATATCGTCAATGTAATTGACCATAAACGCCTCCGCAGTAGCCGGCAGCTTCGGCGAGCCAAACTCATATTGGCCGTGATGGCTCAACACAATATGGCCAAGTGCATCAAAAATCTCCTGGTCAATCTGTGTGCCCCTGGCGGCAAGGGCATCGGCCTTTTTATGAATCATTAAAAGCGCCTTGCCGATATGGCCGATTAGCTGACCTGAATCGGTGTACTCAAAGGCCATATCATAAGACAGCTCCTCCGTTTTGCCGATATCGTGCAGAAACAGACCGGCCAGAACAAGGTCCGACTGCACCTCAGGATAAAAGGGCAGCACAGCCTGCGCCACTCGCAGGGCGTTGTGCGTATGCTCAATCAGACCGCCCAGGTAATTATGATGCAGCTTGACTGCGGCAGGGGCCCTGCGGAACTTTGTCATCAGGGTCTCGTCTGATATGAACTCCTGCAGCAGGGCCTTCAACTGTGCATTTTTTATCGCACCGAGTATCTGCTTAATTTCTGCAAATAGTTCATCAACGTCCTTGTCCGTATGGGCCAGGAAATCATCGAGATTGACCTGGCTCGGCTCGACCACGCCGATGTTATTGACTACGATTTGCAGGTTGTTCTGGTACAGCTCGCTTCGCCCGTTGACATGTACGAATCCGGGCTTGGGAAGCAGCTTATACGTTTGCTCGGTCGCCTGCCACATCCTTCCGTTGAGCCGGCCGGTCTTATCGCACAGGTACATCGCTATATAAAGGTCCCCTCTGGTTGTGCTTCGCAGGATTGGCTCTCTTACAAGATATACGTCGTCTATAGCCTGCCCCGGCTCAATCTCGTTAATGAATTTATGTGCCATAATATTCTCCTGGGTATTCAGCTACGAATAATAAGGCTACGCTGGTAATTTCGCAAGCATAGTAAATCAGAAAAGCCTGATTTCGTTTTTACAGCCATGCTTATAAATAAAATTCTGCTATAATCGCCCATAAATCGGTACGTAAAAATGTGACGTCAACTTATTGTGATTAAAGGATATATGCTGTGGCAGGGTTTTTTTCGCTGGTCGTGTCGGTGTTCTTTGTTTCATTCCTTGTCGCTGCGGACTCCTTGGCCGCTGACGGTTTTGCCGGAGCCGTCGCAGGCGGAGCCGGCGGAACCGTCGTTACGGCAGCCACAGCCTCGGATTTCAAAAGACACGTTGAATCCATTGACAAGTGTATTGTCAGGGTGTCCGGCACTATCAACCTCGGCTCCGTCGGCGGAACGGTCGACATCAAGCCGGACAAAACAATAATCGGCAGGGACCCAAACGCTGCGATAACAGGGAACCTGGCGTTCGATAATGATTATCCCGTCTCCAATGTAATTATCAGGAACTTAAATATAACTAACCCCGGCGGCCTCGGTGGTGGAGACGGAATTACAATAACTGCGGTCAGTAAAATCCTCATCACGAATTGTACAGTCTATGATTGTAAGGACGGGTGTATCGACATCACCGGCCGGGCCGATTATATCACTGTCTCATGGTGCAAATTTTACTACACCGACCCGAATAATAGTCATCGCTTTGTAAACCTCATCGGCGCTGGTGACGGGGCCGTTGATGATACGGACAGGCTCCACGTTACATTGCACCATAACTGGTGGTCGAGTCTATGCAGCGAGAGAATGCCTTCAGTGCGTTTCGGCAGGGTTCACGTGTACAACAATTATTACAATTGCCCGGGAAACAACTACTGTATCCGCGCTCGTCTTTATTCACAATGCCTGATTGAGAATAACTACTTCGAGAACGTGGACGACCCTTACTATGTCCTGATAACCAGCGGGGAAAATGGGAAAATACAGGCATCCGGTAATTTCTTCAAGTCCTGTACCGGTCGTATCGACCCCGGCACAGATACCGTCTTTACACCCTCATATCCTTACACTCTCGATAAAGCCACCGACCTGCCGCGCATCATAATGACGCGGGCCGGTAATGTACAATTTTAGTCTTGAGTCAACCAATATCGACTGCTAACACGGTGATATTGTCGGGCCCTCCTGCGGCCTTGGCCGCGTTTACGAGCTGTTTGCATGCGGCCTCGACGTCCGACGACTCTTTTAGAATCGTCCTGATTTGCCCGTTCGGAACAACCGCCGTTAGTCCGTCGCTGCACAACA
>CAYSTP010000050.1:3611-13547 GCA_964434085.1 uncultured Pirellulales bacterium | reverse complement strand
ATAACCCCGCCATTTGCCTTCGGCAGAAGTGGCGGGGCTAAATATTATAGACAAGTGTATGGTGGTGGCGGGTTTGGTGTTTTATAACCGATAAAGATAAATGTGAATGAAAAAAATAAGATTGCCTGATGCGCGTCGCAGGCCCACCACACCAAGCGGCCGGGCCATCATGATTGTCTAAAAACCTTCCAACGGCAGCTTCGCCCCGGAATTATTTCGTATAGCGTTGTTCGTATCTCGTTACGCTGAAGTCGACTTCATCACTTGCTATATATTAATCACAGCATCTGCCGCGTTCCATCGCAAAAATAGGCTCAATAATCGCGCCGGGCGACGTGATTACTAAGCCCAAGAAGAGGGGGAGAAAATTATGAGTATATTCAGTTTCCAAAACAGGCGCAGTGACGAGCCATCTAATCTATGTCCCCGTTGCCACACGCCTCGCCGAGAGCTGGCAGAGCAATTCTGCGAGTGTCTGTTCGTCAACGCCGTCGTCGAGAACCACTGTCACACCGAGGCTGCGAGCGGCAATCTCAGCAGCGGTATCACCAAACTCAACTAATGTCACCGTTGCTACCGAAGCGGCGCCTGTCAGAACGCGCCTGAACAGCATACCGTTGGGCATATCCGGCAGGTCCCACAGGCCTAAAAGGACAGAGGGAACCTCCAGGCGCAACTGCTTGACGGCCTGAAAGCCCGTATCGACCGAACAGAACCGAACCGGCAAGTCCTTCAGGCCGTTGCAGCGCTGTCTCAGTCCCACCGCCAGGACATATCCTTCAGATAAATACATACACCTGCGACTTTCAAAAATGGCTGTACTTTGTCTTCATGAATTTTTGTGCAAGAGCCGTGCCAATAACGTCGCCCGCGAATAAACTCTATAAGTTATTGTGAAAAAAGAGTTTAAGGCAATAATTGCCGGAGGTAATTTTTGCTGAGAACCGGCTGTTATAGTTACCATTTCGGCAAGTGAATGAATTATGATTATTCCATAAGAGGTTATGACAAAGCGAGTTAGGGGAAAATTACTTATTTCGGCAAGAATTGCATAAATGGCAGGTTTTTTATTACGGCGGTGATTCGAGGGGCTAAACCTTCGGGGGTTCAATCTTCCTTGAAGATGCTCGGCTCGAGGTCAAACTTTTTAATCAACCGGTTGAGCTTACGGTGGTCAATCCGCAGCAGCTTCGCCGCAGCCATCTTCTGGCCTCTTGTTTTCTCGAGCGCCCTCATAATGAGCTTGCGGTCCACATCATCAAGCGCCGGAAAATCCTTTTCTTCTCTGCCGACAGTGAGCACGTCTGAAGTGATGACCTCAGTAGGCAGGTCCTGGGCGGTGATTTTGTTCGACCGGCTCATTACAAACGCGCGTTCCATAACGCTGGCGAGCTCGCGTACATTTCCAGGCCAATTATATCTGGTCAATGCGTTGATAGCCGATAGTTCTAATTCCTTCGCCGGCTCGTTGTACATCTGTGCGTGCAAATCAAGGAAATACCTGGCGAGTATCACAATATCGTCAGGCCGCTGCCGCAGCGGCGGTAATTCGAGCGTTGCGACATTAAGACGAAAGTACAGCTCCGGCATGAATCGGCCGTCCTGAACAGCCTGCCGTAAATCCTGGTCCGTGGCGCAAATAAGCCGTACGTTCACCGCAAACTGTTCACTCGACCCGTTCGGCTGGACAAGCCGCTGCTGCAGCACCTGAAGCACTTTTGCCTGTGCATCAACGGTGAGTTTGTCAATCTCATCGAGAAACACTGTGCCGCCGTCGGCGGCCCTGAAAGAGCCGAGACTTATTGTCTGCTTGCCACCTGGCGCGAGGTTGACCTGCCCGAAGAGCTGGCTTTGCAGGATTCCACCCCGCAGAACCCCGCAGTTTACGGGAATGAAAGATTTTGATGCACGAGGACTATGCAGATGTATCTGGCGGGCGAGGGTCTCTTTCGCTGTGCCAGTCTCACCCTTGATTATCACCGCGCAGTCACGTTTGCCTATAACTTCTATCTGCTCACTGATAGCCATAAATACCGAAGGCTGCCATATTAGGAAGTCGCCTGCGGGCATCGCACCGACGTCAGATGGAAAAGGGTTTGTGTTGTCAGCATTATTGCCCAATTCTCTCTCCAGTTTTTTCGAGTCGTTGACCAGGATGCATTTCTCCACACTCCGACAAGGCAAAAATAGCCGAAGCCGGCCCTCGCAACTAAGTCAGTATTAGTATATGATAGATAAGGACTTATGTCAAGTGGACTGAAATTAGCGTACACCCGAACCACGGCCCGTGCCTTTGTTCGCTGCTAAGGCCTTTTACCTCGGCATCTTATCGCCTCGGCGGTCTCCTGTCAGAATTGAAACGCCCCGGCAGGGGGCTGGTATGGCTGATTGGGCGTCGCTTCTTTCTGCCCCGCATCTCCCTTATCTGAATCCTACCCGTCCTTTGCGGCTTTCTGGGCTTTCTTTTTTCCGAAGCCGGTCTTTCCATCAACCCAATCGCAGTTATGGAAACGTCCTTGGTGCCGTCATTCGAGCTTTGTGAGCCTTTTCGTATCAGTTCCGCGGCGGCCTTTTTCATCCTGCCGTGCATGTTTCGCAGGCCATAGCAGGCGGCACTTTTGGTCCGGCGGGACGCGTGGCTGAACAACGCTTCTTCGAGTATCTCCAGCCCATCCTCCTGCATCCAGGAAAGGTTAAAGGCCGCCCGCCGAGCTACCGAGGCATTTTCATTGTACAGCTTCTGCCTTAGTTCTTCGAGCAGTTCGATAGCTGCCTGGTCCTTCTCACGGCCGGTAGGTATTCTCTTGGCCAGCTTCATATCGCCACCCCTAATTGAATCGGCACCGGACAGGTAACTTCTTTAGGCCTATTCACTTGCGCATTCCTTTGCCACCAATTCTCAATTACCCTTCCTGGCACGATTGACCTCTAAGTGCCTAAAAATCGGGAATCTACCGTCGGATGAAACTCCTCTCCAGCGGCCGACCCTTTCCACTTCATTCATCACCCTTCACGAAGCCAGATAGCGTCGCCGATAACAGCTCTTCCCTCACAGAAACTACATTGTAGCACGCCCAAAGGCTTTTTCAAGTTTTTTGTGAAATCTTTTAAGATAAAATTGCCGTCTGACCAGCCTACCCGGCGATTGGTATGGTTATCCAATGTACTGGGTCCTGGCCTGGGTAATCAGATTGAGCATCTGCTCGGCCTGGGTCTGAATAGCGGGGTCCATATTGGTAATGCGGGCATTCCATTTGCGATATTCATTATTGAGCCTTTCACGGGTTTGTTCCCTGGTCATTTGTGCGTCCAGCCCGAATATAAGCTCCATATCTTTTACCCGGTGTGTGTTTGCCGGGGCCAGCCGCTCGGCCATCTGCCTGAATCTTGTCGGCTCGATGTCGAGCTGCACAGCGAGGTTCTTGAGCATATCAATCTGGCCGGCGGAGACAAAACGTTTTGACCCTACAACAGCCAGACACATCTCAATAATGTCATAGCGTTCGGCCGCAGGTGCGATTTGAGCTAATTGCTTAGCCAGTGCCGCCGCATCAATCTTATAACCTCTCTTGAAAAATCGGATGGTTTTTCGCAGGGCCCGCTCCAGTTGACCATGTGTTTTTCTGCTCGACTGCAGCTCAATGTGACTGCGTGCCCAGTCCTTTATTTTTTCGAGCTCAGACTTGTACATCTTACCGTCCGCAGCACAGAGAGAAAAGGCCAGTGTAACCGCCAGAGCGCGGCTGCGTTCTATATTCTGTGCCACGTCGATGTAGCCGTATTCGCAATTGTCATATTCGAATGCACATCCGCACCCGGCAAATTCCTCACCGGTTTGGCAACAAAGGACCAAACCTCTAAGCAGCAGCCGCCTGGCGCCCCGGCGGGCAAACGCCATCATTGAGGTTTTAATTTTGGCTACGGACAGCCAATTCGGTATTTCCGTCTCGAGCTCGTTGAGCCTGCCTAAGTCGCAAATGAACTCGAATGGCTTCGGTTCCGACGAGCAACCTTCAACGGGTTTTACATAAACGGCTGCCATCCGGGAAGCGTCGTCAGTGATGTCGTCAAATTTTACGTTGAGATTCACCCTGCGGCCAGGCTGGTCGGCACATATCCTGCCGCGTATCCTGACCGTAAAAATCGTTTCACCGTCGAGGTCCCGTTCAACGGCAACAGTGCAATTCAGACCGTCGCTTTGGCATTCTGTAATTGGCTGCGATGTGTCTGTAGTGCCGGCGCCGGGTGTTTCTTTTTGCTGTATTTTGGAGTGAAGGCGCTGCGCCACTTTCGACGTCAGCCTGCCAAGCAGCGATGTGCATCTCTGCGTGAATCTGCGAACCGACGATACTATTGCACTTTCATCAGCTCTAACTGTTCTGTTTTTCCGCATGTTTCCATTTCGGAAAGTTCGCCGCTTTTATCCAGACAGAAGTCGATTTCAAGCGTTCTGCCTGACTGCACGTCACGAAACTTACAGTGCATACGCTGATTGACGTCGTAACGGTATGTAACCTCGATGGGACATTTAGCCGGTCGGTCCGGCGGCAGCTCGAACGTGTGCGTTGCGATTTTGTTGACGTACTGCGGCTGAGTATCTTCGCCCTGGGTCACCGTAATCTGCAGTTCGTTTTGTCCTTCGGTCATTGTGTAGAAGACCTGTGACTGCTCGCACGGAAGGGGGGTGTTCTTTTTGAGGATTATTCGATTCTCGATTACGCGCCTGCCCGTTTTCTTATCTATAGGCGCACAGATAGTCCCGTAGCTGTGGTTGCACACGTCGGTCAGGTTGATACCTTTTAGCCCTCCGGCTATTCCTGCAGAAACAGCCTTAGGAGCATCTCGCATCATCGTAAGGCCGGCATGCAGCGCGGCCCCGAGCGCGACACATTCATCCAGGTTTACAGCCGCCTCCGGTGCAAAACCGAATTTGGTTTGGAGTATGGCCTGTACCAAAGGAATACGGCTGCTGCCTCCCACCAGAAGCACCTTATCGATGTCCTGGGGCTTGAGCTTTGCCTCGTCCATCACCACTTCCAGCAGAATTTCCGACCTGTCAATCAGGGACTTAATAGCCTCTTCGAACATGTCCCTGGTGATTTCTATCCTCATATTACCGGCACGTCCGTAGAGCATTTTCTTAGCCGAGTCGCGTCGCGAGAGCGTCTTCTTTATATCTTCAGCCTCGTCCTCGTATTTCGCCCGCTCCTGGTCACTGTTGATTAGCTCGGCGCCGAACTTGTCACGGTAAGCCTGCTCGATTATCGCAAGCACCTTCGCGTCGAAGTCTATCCCGCCCAGGGCATGGTCGCCCTGTGAGCACAGGATTTCCATATCCTGACCTTTAACATCCATGATGGTCACGTCGAACGTTCCGCCGCCGAGGTCAAAAACAAGTGTTTTTCCCGAGACGCTTCGCGTTGTCGCATAATATAAAGCCGCCGCCACCGGCTCGTTCACTATCCCAATAACATTCAGTCCCGCCAGGGTTCCGGCATCCATAGTCGCTTTTCTGCGTATCTCGTCGAAGTGTGCGGGGACTGATATTACAGCGTCGTGTATCTCGCCATGCTCGGTGGAGCATTCCTGTTTGAGTTTTTTAAGAATCAGCGCCGACAAATCAACTGCGGTCCACTTCTTGCCGTCAATCTCCTTGACATATGCTGAATCGCCGATGTGCCGTTTGACCCACCGCACCGACCGTTCCACATTCAGATAACGTGAATTAATAGCCTCAACACCAACACGCACTAAATCCGTATTTTCTTCATCGAAGAAAATCGCCGAAGGCGTCAGCCGGTCTCCGTCTGCATTGGGAACAATTTCCGGCCTGCCGATTGTGTTTAGAATCGCCAGCGCCGAGTAAGTTGTCCCTAAATCTATTCCCGCTATGGTAGCCATTCTCAGCCTCTTGTCTTATATGGGGCGTTCCACCAATTACCCAAACAGCCTCACCTGTGCCGCCCTTACAACCTTGAAATTTCCTTCACCAACTATGAATCGATACCCGCACCTTACAACATCGGCAATTTTACCCTTCAGTTCGTCTGTGTCCGCAGACGCCTTGTCCCTTACGGCCTCTGCAGTTTTTTCCTGCCCGCGATAGTCGCTGTTGACCTGCGGCTCGAACCGTTCAAGTCCGGTCGATTCCAGAGCAAAGAGCAGCTCGTCCCTGATATCCCGCAAATGGTCCGTTGCCAGGCCTTGCTCCGCTATAGCGTTCATTCTTCTTTCGAGGTTGTCTATGCAGCGAATCACACGAAGGGCGAAGCTGCGGATGATATTCCAGTCATAGCCCTCCTGGAACTTTTTTACCCTTTCTTCCTGGTGGCCGGCATAGCTTCTAATCGCCGCGACCTCTTCCGTCAATCTGCTGAGAGTCTCGTTCAGCAAATTCGGTTGCTGCTCGCTTATTTTCCTGGCCAGTTTTACGTTCTTGCTGAATTTTTTTGCTCCGCGGTCAATGTCGCTTCTTGCCTGTTTTATGCTCTTGTGCGAACTGAAAAAACTCCCGTTAGTGTAGTCTGGTTTGTCCGGCGTTTTTTGTTTGCCGCCGAGGAGCTCTGCAAGTTTTACATGAGCCTTTTGGTTACGTCTATCAGGCTCGAGTGATTCGGAGTCGGTGTACAAGTGCTTTGTCGGATTATCGGGGCCGGCGTTTTTCCTGCCGGCGGCATTTACCGGCTCGCCGGTATCTTCGCTGCCGTATTTATGACAATTGAGAACCGCAGCAAGTGTGGTTTTCTGCGGCTTTTCGTTTTCTCCGGGTTCACTTGTTTTTTCGCTCCGGTCTGTTCTGCTCTGAACATTTTTGTGCTCCGTCTGCTTACACGAGGCAGGACGCTGATTTGCCTTGCTCAGCCGGACAATTATAATTACGCCAAGCGAGCTTAGCACAAGCGCACCTCCGAGGCAGCAGCATATCACCGAGCCGGCAAAGAAGGTTTTCTCCAGCTCATGCCGCCGGTCGTATTCACGCAGCCTCTCCTGCCAGTGTTCACCGTAGAGCACCCGTGCCACCGGATAAAGGCGAGGCTCAAGATTACCAAGCTTATCGAAATCCGCTACGAATCGTTCGAACTGCTCCTGTCGAATGTCCTCGATTGTCTTTGTGGTGCCGTTGTCATTTTCCCGTGAAATCGGCGTGTGCCGGTCCTCGGGCAGCTCAAGCCAGTCCTGCAGGAAGTCCTTGGAGCCGGCGGCATACTTGGCCCTACATTTATCGCGAAGCTTCTGCCACCGTGCTTCCCGACTACCAAGCCACAGCAGGGCGGAAACACCTGCCAGCACGAAAACCAAACCGATTATTAAGAATTTCTTCGACATTGATTATGTATTCGGGGCGTCGCTGGGTATATCAGTTGATATTTCGGTGACTCTTAATACTTCTTCTACGGTGGTCAGGCCTGCTTTTACCTTCATAAGGCCGTCGTCAAACAGCATTTTGCAGCCTCTTTCTTTGAATAGGGCACGCATGCCCGCCACCGACGGGTCTTTGTTGACCATGTTACGAAAGGCATCGTCCATTACGAGCACCTCGTAGATACCGACTCGTCCGGCATAGCCCGAGCCGCGGCAGTGCTCACAGCCGATTCCATGATAGAGCCCAGACGGGTCTGTCCCCGTCCGCTCTATATATATCCTCATCTGTTCGGGCACGTCGTACAACTGCCTGCACTTGGGACATATTCTCCGCACCAGACGCTGGGCGAGGACACCGTTAAGTGAGGCTGCTATCAGATACGGGTCGATACCTATATTTATCAGCCTTGTTACCGAGCTGGCTGCGTCGTTTGTATGCAGGGTGGAAAAAACCAGATGCCCTGTAAGAGCCGCCTGCACCGCAATCCTCGCCGTCTCCTGGTCCCGAATCTCACCTATCATGATGATATCGGGGTCCTGCCTCAGTAGTGACCTCAACGCCGAGGCGAAGTCCAGACCGATTTTTTCCTGCACCTGCACCTGATTGCAGAAGTCAAGCTCATACTCGACCGGGTCTTCCACCGTCGAGATATTAAGCTTGTCGCCGTCCATCTGCGACAGCGCCGCATACAATGTTGTGCTTTTACCTGAGCCGGTGGGGCCGGTCACCAGGAAGATTCCGTTGGGCATAGCTATCTGTTTGCGGAATTCTTCGAGAGTGTCCTGTTCCATACCCAGGTATTCCAGTCCGCGAATGACGGATTTACTGTCAAGGATTCGTATGACCACCTTTTCTCCTCTGTTGGTGGGCAGCACCGAGATTCGCAGGTCAATGGCTCTGCCGCCGACAATTACCGAGACCTTTCCGTCCTGCGGCAGCCGCCTTTCAGATATGTCCAGATTGGCCATAATCTTAATACGCGAAATCGTGGCAGGGTGCATCTTCGCCGGGCACTGCATCGTCTCGAACAGCACGCCGTCGATACGGTATCGGATTCGGGTCTGCTTGTCTTTGGGCTCGATGTGAATGTCACTTGCACCGGAATTAATGGCGTTGCTGATGAGGTAGTTGACGAACTTGATGACCGGCGACTGGCCTGCCATCCGCTCGAGGTCCTCGAAGTCTTTCTTCTCATCCTCGACGACCTCGACATCGGTCATATCAGAGATAATATTATCGACGTCATAATCGATAATCTCTTCCCGGAGGCAATCGCACAGGACTTCGATGTCTTCAGGCCGACACAGAACAACCTGAACCTCCATGCTGGTCTGTCTCTTTACATCTTCGATGGCGAATATGTTAGCAGGTTCAGAGGTCGCTATGACAAGTATTCCATCAGAAATGTTAACCGGACAGACGCGGTTCTTCCTGACAAAGTCCAGCTCAATACCGAGCTGTTCGAACAGATTCTTGTCAAGCTGCTCAGGTGTGATGGAGCGGAACTCCATGCCGTACATCTGCGCCTTTGCGCGAAGAATGCCTTCAGCATTGACAAAGTCGCTTTCTGCAAGGATTTGTTCTGTTTGTCCGTCCGGCTGTAATAGTTGCTGCTGCCTGAGGTGCTGATATTGCTGCTGACTGATTTTGCCCTGCTGCAGCAGTACATCGATGATATCCGCCGTCGTCGCCTGCTGGTGAGCCTCCTGCTGTTCCAACTCTTCCTGAGGGACATAAAGATATGACAATCCCTTTATCTGCTCATCACCTTGCTCGCCCTCGAGAAAACCGTCATCCGGGGCCCCATTTTTTCCGAATCCGAATCCGCCGAGTTTCATTTCTTCATCCGCACCCTAAATAATATTTCGAGAAGCCTCGCCGGACACCGTTTAGACGAGGTGTAACCGGACCGATTCCCAGGAACCGGTGCCAAATAAAATATAGAAAACGTTTGTACCGCCTCAAATCCCAGCCGCCCCAAAAAGACCGCCCGTTTTGGCGCAGGGCAAGCCTGGTCCGATAAAGGCGGTCCGGGTAACGGCGTATCTCCCCGGAATATGGCAGGTAATTAGTTGCCGCCGGCAAAGCCGGTTTTAAAGCTACTTGAGTGCCTGGACCCTTCCCGGGTCGGTAAGGTCGATATTGATTACGGCTCGCCGGTTCAGGTCATATATGATATTGTCAACAATTGCGCCATTGAGGTAACAGCGATGAAGGTCACTCCCCTTTGCCTTAATGAGAGATGTTTTAGCGTCGTAAAACATTTGGCCGGCCATAAACTGGTTGTCAGCATCTTCATAGGTAATGCCCTCGTAGGCTCGCAAGGCTGATATCTCGTCTCGACCGTCTGCATTCGAGGCCAGCTCAATTTCGATGACGCCGGCGGAAGCCTTGATTTGCCGGGCGTTCTGACCGTTGACGATTGGGAAATAATCGGCGAGCATTTTATTTTCGTCGTTGCGGGCAAGAATACGATTTGTACGCAGGTCGAACCGCAACGTTTTGAAATCCCTCAGAAATGCATAGCACTTTTTCGTGATGCCGAATCCTGGGCTTTGGTCCGCCGTCAGGCG
>CAYSTP010000050.1:0-3511 GCA_964434085.1 uncultured Pirellulales bacterium | reverse complement strand
GTGGACTGCGACTGGTCGATATTGGAATTATCCACGGTAATTATTCCGGGACCGGCGGCGGTAAAGAGTTTTTCGTCGGTCTCGTACACGAACTGTCTGCATTTGATTTTGTTGAATGCAACGAGGCGGTCGGATGCCGTCTTAACACTCGATATCTGTACTACTCCGCCGTCCGCCGTGAATTTTTCTATACCAAGCGCCGACGCAGCGAGGTCCTGTTCTTCCTGTTTTGACAGGTCGATGGTTATCCTGGGAGCCGACAGGGTATATTTGTTCTGAGAATCGGGTCTGCTTCTTACCATAGTGCAGATGCAGTCGCCTTCAAAGGTGAGCTGATTGCGGGCGGGCAGGAATATCGTCTTCCGTTTGGCATATATCTGCACGGGTACGGCGGCGCCGAGGGTTTCGGTCGGCATAAAATCATTCGCATAAAAGGTAAAATCACAAGGCCCATCCGCAGTGATGCTGTCGGCTATGGCGTGGTACTTTATTCTCGAGGCGGTAAAGCGAGCTAATTCCGCGATACTGTTAATCGGCGTGACTACTATGACGGCGTTGTCACCGGCGGTCAGGTAATTGATTCCGGCCGAGCCGAAGAGACCGCCGTTGGACGAAGCAATGTCAACAGAGACCTGCGGTGCGGCGAGTCGATATTTTCGAGCGGCGCCGGTATCGGTCCTTATCATAGTGCACACACACTGTCCCCGGAAAAGCGCCTGATTCGACGGCAGACAGAATTGTGCGCTATCCCGTGCCGTTATCGTGAGGGGGGCGTCACTAATGCCGCCGGTCAGCTCGGTCCCCGTTGCAAAGAACAGCATACGGGAAAGACCTGTCGCCGAGATGTTTTCATCGTTGGAATCGTACACGATTTCATTAGCTGTAAACTCCGCGATTTTGCTCTGGTCGGAAAGAGATATCGCAGTGATAACCGCATTATTATTGGCCAAGACCTTTTTTACGCCCGCTACTGACAAAGCGGATACGCTTTTCTGCTCCTGCTGCAGCTCTATAGTAATGCTCTGCGCCTCCAGGGTGTACTTTCTGGGCTGTACCGGATTGTCCTGGACCGTTTCACAGAAGCAATCGCCCTCGAAGAGAATTGTATTGAGCATGGGAGAGAAATGTACAGTTTCTTTTGCAGTTATTCGAACGGGTGGTGTTTTGCCGGATGTGCTTGCTGGCCGGCCCCACAGCGTCAGTTCCGACGGTCCCGTGGCTATAATGTTTCCTCCATCTGCAAAGTAGTCGATGCGAGGTGCGATGAACTGTGCCGTATCCCTGTCGGCCTGGACATCATGGGCAACTGCGGTAGCCCCGCCTTCGGCCACAATGTGTTGTACATAAGCCGGTTCATCGCCGGGTGACTCCGCTGCCAGTACGGCTGTAATCCTCGGAGCGGCTATAGTATATCGGCGTCCGTTTTGGGGCTCGGTGCGGATAAATGTGCTGAGGCAATTACCTTCGAAGGTTATGCGCCTTGAGTCGGGATTAAAAGTAAGCTGGTCCTGTGCGGTTATAGTTATGGTCACATTACCGCCGTCTGCTGCATAATCTTTTGTGTGGTATGTTAATGCAACGGGTCCGGCGGCTACGGCCTGTCTGGTTACGGCGTCGTAATCTATCGCCACAGCCCTTAGAGAGTTGACATCGCTGTGTTCAGTAATCAGGTCGGGGTTTGATTGCAGAGCCGCCGGTGCGCCTGTAACCGTCGTCAGCAGACCGGCCTGTGGAACGGGAATGTCCATGGGGTAAACCACGAGGCCTTGGTGACAGGTGACAATGACGTCGAGAGGTTCATCTGCAGATACATTTTCAAGGTTGTCGGGTTCTATAGGCTCGGTGCCAAGACTCCGTACAGCAGGGTCTTTTCTGCGAAATATATTTTGTATGGTAAGATTGTCATCCGCTATGAGCACCTGCCCGGCGGAGCGGACAATTACGTTTGTATTTAGTACCGCTCGATACTTGTCCGCAGCACCGACCGATTCGGGCTTGTCGTCAGGCGTGGCAGGTTGATTGCCGTCGGAATCCTGCCTGGAGCCTGTCTTGCTGCTGACCCTGTTTAGGCACAGGCTCTCAAGGTCAATAATTCTGAACAGCTCTAATCTGTCTTCTGCATAGTTGTAAACAAGCTCCAGGCCTCTGCCGAGTAATTGTATGTCTTTGCCCAGGACCTTCACGGGCCCGGCGGTGAGAAACAGCGAACGGTTACTAATAAAGACAATGTCATCAAGATAGATATCAACCTGCTCCGGTCCGGTCCGGTCCTTAGATGTGATATGGACGACGACGTTACCCCTGAGCGTAGCCTCTTTAATGTCCGCGGCGTCCGCCAGGTCGTCGGCAAGCACAACCCCCAATTCTGCAGTAATTCGACAGTCGAAGCCCTGCTGGTACAGATTCAGAAAGGGTTTTGAAATCTCCCACTGGTCGCCGCTCTTGTGAAGCAGCTCTTCAAACCCAAATTCCCTGCCGACCTGCCTGTCTTTGTCGAAGTTTACAAATCGGGCCTTTTCAACCGTGCCTATACCAAGCGCTCCCAATCTGCCTACCTCGTTGGAATCGGCTGATGTTTGTGGTTTAACCGCACGGGGTGTTTCTATTGTTATCCTGGATTTGCCGCCGAGGTATGTAAACAGAAGATATGCAACCAGAATAATCTGCAGTGCAAATAGTCCCACGTATATTTGTCGCCAGTTCAAACGCATAGAATACAAAGATAACAAATAACACTGAAGAATGAAACTCATGTTGTTTTTCAACGACGCCTTGCCGGACTCTTCACCCCCATCCGTCCGAATCAGTCGAGTCGAATACCCTGCTGCTGCAGCCAGTTTTTCAAATCACCCATCTCGCTGTTGAATATCTCGTTGTCATAGTCTTCTTCAAGTTTTCGGATATTACCGGCCAGTTCGGGCTGCTGCTCGACAAGGCTGTTCAGCCGTTTTTCAAACTCTTCACTATTCATCTGTGTGTCGTCCAGGGGTATTTCTATTTCGAGGATGCCTGCGAGCCTTCTGACGACGGAGGCAATACACATAGGGTTGTATCCCTGTACGTAGGCCGGAACGGTACAGACGAAGCTTACCATTTCGATATTATGATTCGCAGCCAGGGTAGTCATATAAGTTACGATACTGGCGGGTCCTTCATAGTCGGAGAATTTAACGCCGTAATGAACAAAGGTTTCCTTTAGCGCGGGGTGCGATACGGAACAGAACAGCCGAGGTTCACGGGTGTGCGGAACCAGACCGGCTACGCTTCCGATGAAGTATATCCTCTCAATGCCGGACTGCCTGCAAACTTCGAAAAGGGCGTCAGCGAAGATGTCCCAATTGACGTTTGGTTCGGTCCCGGAGAACAGCAGGAGGTTGTGCTCGCGGCTGCAGTAGAAGGTATTGGAAGGCAGGTCATAGGCATTTACCAGGCCGTCCTCGATTTTACAGTGCGGCCTGAATATCGAGGCTATTTCCATAGAGCCGGGGAAGTTATAAAGGTAAAAACCGCC
>CAYSTP010000049.1:0-13670 GCA_964434085.1 uncultured Pirellulales bacterium | reverse complement strand
CGGGAACTAATAAAGCGGCGGCTGCAACAATATTTGAAACACCTGCTGAACTGGTGAGCGTCATCTCGCTTAATATGGCTTTTCGAGACGGCGGCCTGGAGGCGGTGGAAGAGCAGTTTGAAAAGGCAGAAAAAAAGGTAAAGAGCGGACTAACGGAAAATATAACAGCCAATAAACTGATGCATGAATTACAAGAATATTAAGAAAGGGAAATATTATGAAGGCTTCGAACAATCACAAGCTGATATTAGTAACGATTGCGTTTCTTCTAACCGTGATTTTCGCTTATTCTTATCCGCCTGACAATGCTGCGGTGCTTTACTACAAGGCCGCGACGCTTTATGAAGCAGACGGAAAAATGTCGAATATGCTGAGTGACTTGCGCAGCGGACGTATTGAACCTAATGAGACAATAAGAAATTATATTAATGAAAACCGCTTCGTAATCGAAACGGTGCTCGACGCCGCCGAGCTAAAGAACTGCGACTGGGGGATTGATTATTCCCGGGGTATGGAAGCTAAACTTCCTCCGCTGGCAAGCTTCAGAAATATAGCTTTTTTAATTGCAGCCGATGCAAAAATCCTTGCCGAAGACGGTGACTACAAGACCGCGATGAATCGCTGTATGAGTCTCTGCAAAATGGCGCGTCATACAAACGACCGCGTTTTTGTAAACTACCTGGTCGGTATTGCAATTCAGGGCATGGCAAATGGCTGCATTACTCAAATAATGGCAGATATGCCGCAGGATATGGAAACTCTCGCCTGGCTGAAAAACCGGCTGATAGAAATCGACAGCATACCCTTTTCAGTTAAGCCTGCACTTTTAGGCGAGCGTGAAATCGTGTTGACTACTGTTACTGCTGAAAACAAAGCTGATTTAGTAAGTATGTGCGAGAATGATGAGTCCCTAAAGGAAATAATAATTAATGCCGACGATGCCTTGATTGAGCGTAATAGAAAGCACTTCAATGATTTCTACGACGAAATCATCGATATCTTTGACATGCCCTATCAGCAGGGACAGGCCGCGATGACTGATTTATTCGACGAGCTGTACAAAGACCCGAACAATTCCGACACAATCTTAACGAGGGTCCTTATGCCTGCCGTTGGGCAGATATATTCACTGGCAACGCGTATCCGGACGCACGACAACGCAATCAGGGCGGCGATTGAACTATATATGATAAAAGCCAAAACGGGCAAGTTGCCCGATAGTCTGCCTGAGGGGCTGCCGGGTGATTTGTTCAGCGGTAAGGATTTCGAATATCAGATAACCAACGATGGATTCATTCTCCGCTGCCCGGGTAAAGACCTGACCAGAAATGAAGTGTACGAATATGAATTCAAGGTAAAAAAATAATCTGCGAATATAACCAAAACAATCGGCCGGGGTTTTTGCCCGGCTTTTTTTATACCCAAATTCATTACTTTGGTGTGTAATAAGCGGACGACGTTGTTCAAGCCGGCTCACTTAAATGAAGATATTAGAAGACAGACTGCTGATTCGAAGGTTCAAAGCGGGCGATTCAGTCGCCATTCAGCGGATATACGAGAAATACCGGTGCGACCTGCTCAAACTGGCGGTCGTGATTATTAACGACCACAACAGCGCCGAGGACGTCGTTCATGACGTGTTTGTGAACTTTGCAAAGTCTATAGGCCGAATCCAGCCTCGCGGTAATTTGAAAGGCTATCTGGCTACGAGCGTGGTTAATCAAATCCGCAATCTAAGACGAAATGCAGCCAGAAGGCCAACATCAGAGCTTAAGGATAATGACTGCGTCGTATCCGGCTTACCGAGACCGGAGCAGTGGGCAATATTAAGCGAACAACTGAAGCTCCTGAGCCGGGCTATGGCGCAGTTGCCGGATGAGCAGCGCGAAGTGGTAGCTCTGAGAATGGAAGGCAATATGGCTTTCAAAAAAATAGCTGAGATTCAGGCTGTATCGGCCAATACAATCAAGGGCCGTTATCGGTATGGAATCGACAGACTGCGGTCAATATTGAACGGAAAGGTTTAACTATGAGGCCCGCAGAAAATATAAAACGCATTTTCAAAAACGCGTCGGTCGGCACAAATCCAAAAGCCGACGATGAGATACTTAAGAAACTTATTCAGACCCACAGACAGGCTGCTAATGAAAAACACGTCAGGTCTGAACTCAATACGTGGAGAATAATCATGCAAAGCAAAATAACTAAACTGGCGACTGCCGCGGTGATAGCTATAGCGGCGGTGCTGGGAATAACTTTCTTGGGCCAGTCGGTACCGGCGGCATACGCACTCGAGCAGACCATCCAGGCTAATCACAGCGTCAGGTTTCTACACATAAAGGAATTCGTGCCGGACCAGGACGAACCGAAGGAATTCTGGGTACAATGCGATGAATTCGGCAACATCACAAACGCACGGATGCATTTCCCGGAATGGTCGTCTCCCGAAGACGGAGCCAAGGTAACCTTATGGCAGAACGACAAGGTACAAGTCTATTTCAAGCGCAAGAACATCCATTTCATTGCTAACGAGCAGAAGGTCGCACAAATGATGCTTGGTCTTATACTGCAAGCCGACCCGAGATTCGCCGTAGAACAACTGCGCGAACTCGAGGCCAAAGGCGAAATGAAAATCTCCATTGAAACCCCGACTGACAAGGCCGAACCAACAGTCGTAACAGCAACACATACACAGCGACCACAGAAGCTAATCCTCTTTGTCGACCAGGCTACAAAACTCGTCACCGTATTAGAGACTTACGGACAGACAAAACAAGGTTATGAGCTTATCAGCACTCAGGAGTATTATGACTACAACATTCCCATAGATGAAAAGATTTTCACTTTCGAAGGTGAACTGCCCGAAGATGTGGTCAAGATTGACCAGACGACTCAGGAGGTAGGTCTGGTTCAGGGAAACATGACTGATGAGGAGATTGCCGTCGAAGTTGCAAGGCAGTTCTTCGAGGCCCTTATCGCGGAGGACTACGCCAAGGCCGGACAACTTCTCGAAGGCACACCCGCTGACTATATGAAAAAGATTTTCGGCCCAATGAAGTTCCTGCGAGTAATCTCGGTCGGCCCTGTCGAACCGCACCCAAACCCGGCCACCCGCGGAGTTGTTGTTCCGGTCACGGTTGAGTTCGAAAAAGAAGGCCAGTTAATAGAACATACGTTCGAACAACTCGGAGTTCGTCAGGTTTACAATCAGCCGGGACGCTGGACGATTTTCGGCGGAATCTAAAGTAATCCAAGTCCACTACCCAAGGCCGGCGTTAAACCGGCCTTTTTTGTCTGCCGAAAAAAACCGCACAATTTCCAAAAAATACTGTAAAACTACTTGCAGGTTTCAAACAAATGTTTTATACTTTTGTTTGAAATGAACGTTTAGGAGTCAATTATGGCCCTCAAAAATACGGATCTTCAGGCTAAAAACGCTGATTTAGGCGGCAGCGTGCCGGACCGGCTGCTTGACGCGGCTGAGAGGCTGTTCTGCGAGCGCGGCTTTGATGGTACAAGCGTCAGGGATTTGACTAACGAGGCCGGCTGTAACGTAGCCGCTGTAAACTACCATTTTGGCAACAAGGAGAACCTATACAAGCAGATGTTCAAGAGGCATCTCGAACGAGTTTTTAGCTTTCATAAACAAAATATCAAGAAGGTAATGAGCGCAGAGGACCCGACAGTCGAAAAACTCATCGAATCGCTTGTGAGGCCTACGCTCGAACAGTCGGCTCAAGAACAGGGTCAAATGCCCATGCTTAAGCTGAGCATTCGCGAGAGCCTGAACCCTCAATTCAAAAAGGAAGTTGTGGCACTGGAAACAATAAAGGAATTTCTCGTCGAAATCCAAAAGGCTCTTTTGATTCTCTTTCCGCAACTTGATGCGGGAAAAGCGATGCTTTGTGTTTACTCGCTGGAAGGTCTGGTTATACACCCGATGCTGTTCAGTGATTTCTACTACGAGATAACTCCTGGGCTTAAGATTGAAGAACTGATACAACATATAGTCAAATTTGCGGCCGAGGGAATCCGCAGAGTCGCACAGGAAAGATGATGATTTAATGGGTAGATGCATAAATGAGCAGGCGTCTGAAAACAACATGTTACCGACTCGTGTTTGCTTTGTTGTCGGCGTTAGCCGGATGTACCACCAGCGAAGAGTTTTATCAGGATGTTAGTTTGTCAAGAGATGTTGCGTATCGCCAGTGGAAAAACCAAAGGGAAAGGCAGCAGCGGTCTCAAACACAAATAAGCGGCAAATTAAGTCTGAATGATTGTCTAAAGCTGACCCTGGCAAACAATAAGACCTTGCAGAATGTCGTTCAGGAGCGTGAAGTTGCCCGTGGAAATGAGATGGTGTCAAATTCAGCGATTCTGCCTTCAGTCGATGTTACAGCCGATTATACGCGGCTCGATGAGGTTCCGTCAGTTGCGGGTTTTACGATTGGCGATATTGATAACTACTCGGCAAATCTGAGGGTTACTCAGCCGGTTTTTGCAGGCGGGGCCATAGTTGCGACGATAAATGCCGGCAAAATATTTTCTTTGCTGACCGACCAGGCGGTTCGTGCGGCAACTCAGGATGTGGCTTACTCGGCCCAGCACGCCTATTATGACGTCCTGCTCAGCCAACACCTATATCAAATAAGTGCCGACGCGGTTCGTTCAGCGCAGGCTCATCTGGACGATGTGAAACGAAAACGTCAATCCGGTGTGGCTTCTGATTTCGATGTTCTTCGCGCCGAGGTGGAACTGTCGAATTTCAAAGCGGATTTGATACAGAATAAAAACGCCATCAACATATCAAAGACACAACTGCTCAAAATAATGGGCATTTCACAGGACAGTAATTTTGTTTTGTCGGACAGTCTAAACTATGTGCCCCTGAAGATGTCTATGGAGCAGGCGGTTGAGGCCGCCTATCGTAATCGGCCTGATTTGTATGAACGACAGTTTGATATAAAATATCAGGAGCAACTTCTGAGGATTGCGAAAAGCCAATACTGGCCGACGGTCAGCGGTTATTTGGATAATAGCTGGTCAAAACCGGACCCGCACGACAGCAGAGCGATTGACTGGGGACATGCCTGGCAGGGCGGAGTCATAGCGACGCTGCCCTTATTCGACGGTTTTTCACGGGAAGGAGAAGTCATCCAGCAAAAAGCAAGGCTCAGGCAATCGCAGATAAATTTGATAGACGCAGAAGAAACAACCTTGTTTGAACTGACCAAAGCATCGCTGAGTATACAGGATGCGGAGGAGTTTGTTCAGTCACAGAGGTTGAATCTTGACAGGGCCAAAGAGGGCAGCCGGCTCGCCCAGGTCGGTTATCGGGAAGGCATAAATACTCAGGTTGAAGTAATCGATGCCGAGTCGGCGCTGACTAAGGCGAAGTCATTGTATTACCAGGCTGTTTACTCGCATATAATTGGCAAGCTCGATTTACAAAAAGCAATGGGAGTTTTAAGCCCCCTTGGAAATAGTTCGACTGTAAAAACCGGTACTGACTCGGATAAAACTGTTGTTCCGCAGACGAACTTGATTGAAGCAGTCACTGTCGATAGTAACACCCCGGGAGAGTCCAAATGAAAATAAAATTCAAACATCCAAAACATATCGCAATCGTTGTGGTCATAGTTCTTGTTGTTTTCATTATCGCTATCCGGTCACGGCGGACAAGCACCGCCGATGAACAGGCCGACAAAGCCGTTCAGGTTGTCGCAGAAGCCGTCGGCAAAGCAAGACTTGAAGAAAAGATTCCGGTTACAGGAAGCTTTGAGCCTTTAATAAGCGTTGAGATAACACCTGAAATTTCGGGGCAGTTGAATCAATTGCGGCTGGCAAGTGGAACGCCGGTGGACGTTGGGGTGGCTGTCAAAGAAGGCGAGGTTATCGCGATAATAAACCACGACATTTATCTGGCACAATCAGCCGAATGCAAAGCTGCTGTTGAGGCCGGCAAGGTTGCTCTTGCCGATGCCAAGCGTGAAAAGAATCGAATGGTTAAATTATTTGAAGCCGGCTCAGCAACGGAGCAGGCCAGAGATAAGGCTGTAACCGCCGCCGAGCTGGCCTCGGCGCAGCTCAAACAGGCACAGGCGGCCCTGAAGATGGCAAAGGTCAACGTTGACAGGGCAACTATAAAAGCGCCGCTCAGCGGTATTATCGCTAAAAAGTACGTTGACGAAGGTAATATGGTCGGACCGTCTGCACCGCTTGTGAGAATTGTCCAAATAGACACCCTGAAGGTTATAGGTGGTGTAAGTGAGCGATATCTACCGCAGTTAATAGCGGGAAAAACTCCCGTGCAAATCAAAACCGATGCTTATCCAAAAGATAACTTTGCAGGTACGGTTTACAAAGTTCCTGTTGCTGTTGACCCGGTGACTCGAACGGGCGAAGTAGAAATACGTGTGCCAAATGAGGGCGGAAAATTGAAGCCCGGGATGTTTGCGAGGATGACGATGGTCATAAGCCAAAGGGAGTGTGTTGTAGTGCCGGATTCGGCTTTGATAAGAGAATACGATAACGAATATGTATTTGTTGCCAGCGGTGGTAAGGCTTACCGCCGTCAGTTGAAACTGGGGTTGTCTGAGGGGCAACTTTATGAAGTTCTGGATGGACTGTCGGAGGGTGATATGATTATTACTCACGGCCAAAATCAACTGAAGGATGGGCAGATGATTGAAGTCGTTCAGGGGGCCGGAAAATGAATCTTCCAGAAATATCCGTCAGAAATCCCGTTACCACGTTTATGATGTTTCTCGGCGTTATAATGGTTGGGGGATTATGCCTGTTTCTAATGGCGGTGGATATGTTTCCGGAAATGGATTTGCCCACCATAACCGTTATGACTATGTATGAAGGGGCTGCGCCTGAAGAAGTGGAGGAGAAAGTCACCAAGATTCTGGAGCGGTATCTTTCGACCGTACCTGAACTCAAGCACATAAATTCAAAGTCGAGGGAAGATATATCTATCATCACGTTAACCTTCGAGTGGGATACGGACCTGGATACACGAGCCAACGAAGTAAGAGATGCCGTCGGTATGGCCGAGATTTATCTTCCCGACGAAGTGGATAAGCCTCGTGTAGTTAAAATGGATATCTCTAATTTTCCGATTATGGTTTACGGAGTGACGGCCAAGGAAAGTTATCCCCGGCTTGATAATATCCTGGATGATTTGCTGGTTGACCCTCTGAAACGTTTAGAGGGGGTTGGTACAGCCGCGTTGATAACACCGCTGAACCGCCAGGTAAACGTTAACCTGGACAGGGAGAGACTGGCAGGATACGGCCTGACACCGCAAGACGTTGTAAGAGCGATTATGAATGAAAACAGGGACGTCTCTGCCGGTAACATTAAAATGGGGCTAACTGATTATCTGATAAGAGTTCCGGGCGAATTCAAAAGCGTTGAACCTATGAAGCAGATAGTCCTGACGGCCCGTAACAGCATGATTGTCAAACTATCAGATGTCGGAACTGTTGAGGATAGTTTCAAGGAGATACAGCGTTATATTCGTATTAACGGCGAATCAGGGGCTATACTGCTTGTCCAGAAGCAATCCGGAGCCAATACGGTCCAGGTAGCCCGGCTGGTACGTGAACGTATTCCGCAACTGATGAAAAACCTGCCGTCCGATATCAAACTTATAAATGTAATGGATTCATCCGAGGACATCGAGCGGACAATTCATGATTTGTCGAACACGCTGCTAATAGGCGGCTTATTGTCTATGGTTGTTGTGTTAATATTTCTGCGGCAGTGGCGAGGAACTGTTATCATCGGCCTGGCGATGCCGTTTTCGCTAATCGCAGCCATCATACCCGCCTATTTTCTCGGCCATACGATTAATATGATGAGCCTTTTTGGAATGATAATCGGTATCGGAATGGTTATAGATAATTCAATAGTCATTCTTGAAAATATCACCAGGCACAGGGATGATGAAGGAGAAACACCCAAAGAAGGCGCTGTCTATGGCGCTGCGGAAGTGGCAATGGCTATTACCGCTTCTACGCTGACTACAATATGTATTTTCTTTCCAATTCTTTTTGTAAGAGGAATTACCAAAATCTTCTTTTCGGAATTTGCGATAATTGTCGTTATTCTTATGCTCGCTTCTTTGTTTTCCGCGCTTACATTGACGCCGATGCTTTCAGCGGTATTATTCCGCAAGACCGGGCGACAGTCCGGGCATAGAAAATTCTTCACCAAAACAGAAGAAATGTTCAACGTTGTTGAAACCAAATATGCCGGTTTACTGGGTTGGGCGCTTGGGCATCGCAAAACCGTCATCATTGCTGCTGCGGCGGCTTTCGTTGCCAGCCTGCTACTGGTACCTGTTCTCGGAACTGAATTTATGCCCAAAGAAGATAACTCAAGAGTTCAAGTGACGATTCATACTCCGGTCGGAACACGAGTCGAGGAGACGGCGCGTGTACTTACGGAAATCTCAAAAATACTTGATGATATAGTTCCGCCTGAACAGATAATCGCCACGTTTATGAGATGCGGTGTCAGCGAAGAAGGCACGAGCGGTATGTTCGGCGATGAAGGCTCTCACATAGGCATATTCGGAGTTAAACTTGTCAAGAAAGACCAGCGGGAGCGCAGCATTGACGAAATAGCGGCACAATTCAGGGCACGGCTTGATAAAGTCCGAGGCTTGCTGCGTTTGGAAAAATACTCAATTGACACCGGCGACCCGATGGCAAATCTAATCGGCGGCAATGAAAGACCGTTGACTATCAATATCATTGGCAGCGATATGGAGGTAACGGACAATATCGCGGCCCAAATCAAGGAAATAGCCCAAAACACCGCAGGGACCGTAGATATCAGTATTTCAAGAGAACAGGGCAGGCCTGAGCTATGGGTTAATGTTGACCGCCAGAAGGCATCGACGATGGGTCTGAATGTGTCGGATATAGGTGATACGGTTCGAGCATCTTTTTACGGAAGAGAGGCGAGCAAATATCGAATCCACGGGGACGAATATGACGTTTTTGTTCGACTGCGTGAGGACGACCGCAGCGATACGCGTGATATTCGCACCACGCCGGTGAAACTGCCGGGCGGCGCTCTTGTAAGGGTTGATAACGTAGCTTCGACAGCTATGGAATTCGGGCCGGTTCAGATTGAACGCAAAGACCAGGGGCGAATTGTTAATGTGATGGGTGATGTATATGGAAGGTCGCTCGGTGAAGTCGTCTCGGAATTACAAAGTAAAATCGATGAGATGAAAATTCCGCCGGAGGTGCAGATTTACTTTGCCGGCCAGGCGGAAGAGCAGAGAGAATCGTTTTTCTGGCTTGTGTTGGCGCTGCTTGTCGGCTCAGCACTGGTTTATATGGTGATGGCGTCACAGTTCGAGTCGCTGCTCGACCCGTTCGTTGTTATGTTCTCGCTTCCTTTTGCGATTACCGGCGCAATTTTAGCGTTATTCATCGGCGGCTTTCATATTAACATTATTGTGTTTCTCGGACTGCTGATGCTGATAGGAATCGTGGTTAATAACGCGATTGTACTCGTTGATTACATCAATATTCTTCGTGAAAGAGGGTTGCCGTTGGGTCAGGCTATTCAACAGGCCGGCCAAACGAGATTAAGGCCCGTTCTTATGACCGCGCTAACAACAATAGTCGCGCTTATTCCGATGGCATTCGCGCGAGGCCAGGGTTCGGAAATATGGAATCCGCTCGGATTAACCGTCATAGGCGGGCTTCTTGTATCGACGCTGGTGACGCTGGTTCTGGTTCCTACTATGTACAGTGTTTTTGAGGCTCGTTTTAAGAAAAGTACTCACTGAAAGGTGTGGTAATGAAGCTGGTTATGATTTGCTATAACGAAGCAATTGACGATGAAATCAGGGAGATGCTCGATAGCGCCGGGGCAAAAGGTTATACGAAGTGGACAAAAGTCATGGGGAAAGGACAAACAAGTGAGCCGCACTTGCTCAGCCACATCTGGCCTAAGGCAAACAACGTGATTGCTGTTGCCGTCGAAAAGGAGATTGCGCATACAATCATGGATAAGCTTCGCAGCATGAAAACTGAAGTGGGCAAGGCGGGCCTGAAGGCCTTTACGTGGTCAGTCGACCAGATAACGTAAAACCCAGTCAAGAGCATCTTTCCTAATGGCGATATCGCTCGCATTCGGTGTGTTGTTCGCAACAATGATTACGCTATTACTTGTGCCGTCACTTTATATGATAGTTGAAGATGTTAAGCACCGTTCAATACCATGGTTTTCCACGGTCTTAGGTTATATTAAGCACCGCGTTGTCGTATCCCTCAAGGGATAACCTCTTTTTTGCCCTGATGTTACAGCAGTTTGTGCTTCTTCGTCGCCGGTCAGCACAAAAATCAGAAATTGGTTGTAAAATTCTCTGGCGAACCCACGGAAAAAACTGCATAATATACTGTTAAGCAGCATATGAGGAGAGTGGGTACAAAGGTATGGAAACTATGGCCAATTACAAGCCGAACGTCGAAGTCGCAACCGACGTGGAATCTCTGGCGCACCGCAGCGTAGATTTTTTCATAGACCAGGCAAACAAGGCCATTGCACAAAAAGGGGTCTTCCACATTGCTATAAGCGGCGGGCATACACCGCGGCGGTTTTATGAGCTGCTGGGTCACGAGGACTATAAAGACAAAACCCCCTGGGAAAAAGTACAATTGTTCTGGGTCGATGAACGTTATGTGCCGCCGGACTCGGCGATGAGCAATTATAAGCTCGCTGCCGATACTTTTCTTCGTCACATAGCCATTCCGCAAACCAACGTCCATCGGATTCCCACTGAATTCGACGACCTTACTGAAGCCGCACACAACTACGAGCGGACTATTCGCAAGATATTCGGCATAGGCAAAAAGAAGCTGCCGAAATTCGACTTGATTGTACTTGGCATGGGCGCCGACGGTCATACCGGCTCATTGTTTCCCAACAGCTACGCCCCATTCGACACCGAGGACCTGGCCTGTGTGGTTTATACCCTCGAAAACGAGGTGGCTCGAATCACGCTGACACATCCTGTACTTTGCGCGGCATCGAGGCTCGCGGTTCTGGTCAGCGGCCAGGAAAAAGCCAAAACACTGAAGGAAGTTTTGACCAGCGAACCGGACGAGGTTCGCTTTCCGATTCATACCCTTTGGCCGGTGCTGGATAAAATCACCTGGCTGGTGGACAGCCAGGCGGCCAAGCTGCTTTGAGAACTATTAAGACGGACAGTTACACTTCCGCTCAATTGGGGATACGGAGCTTAATGCCCGGCTTGAGTACATCCGGGTTGTCAAGCAAGTCGCGATTCGCCTCGTATATTTTGTACCACTTGTTGGGTGAGCCGTAATATATTTTGCTAATCTTAGACAAGGTGTCACCCTTGCGAACCACGTAGAACTTCTGTGTCTCGTAGCTTCTTTCCACATACACAGTTTCAGCCGGACTGTCGTTTACCGGCTGTGGCTGCACCTGGACAGGTTCGCTGATTTGTTCCGGCTGTGTGGTCAGCACCAGCGCCTGGTTTGAGTCGGAGTCCGCAGACAATTGGGGTATATTCTCTGATTGAAAGGTCTCGTTATTCTGTTTCAGTATTCTGGCCCTGAGAGAAAGGCCAGGCCGCGTGCAGACATAAACCATTGCCCCGGCGGTCAGGACAAGGCCAACGAACATTCCGATTTTCATGTCCTTTTGCATCTTTTTATCACCGATTACGCTGATTGGACTAATTGCATCGATTCTCGATATTGGATAGGCGGTTCTCGACGAGTATCGAGCTTCGCAAACTATTGACCCTTGCCGCCGCCCGACCGACCCTTGGCACCGAACAGCAGCATAGGCGCAGCTATAGCGATAGACGAATATGTACCAATTATGATACCTAAGCCAATTGCGAAGGTAAAGCCACGCAGGTTCTGTCCGCCGAAAATGTACATAATCAACACAACGATGAAGGTGGTAAACGACGTCATAATCGTACGCGAAATGGTCTGATTGATGCTGTTAGTGATTGTTTGCGGAACCAGTTGAGCCTTTTTGCGGTTTTCACGGATTCGGTCGAAAACAACAATCGTATCGTTGAGCGAATAGCCAATCAGGGTCAGGAAGGCCGCAATGATTACCTGGCTGATTTTGAAATCACCGATTAAAAGCGACTGTCCAATCGACGTCGAGGCTATGTAAGTACACGCCGTAACCGCACCGAGTGTGATACATACGTCGTGTACCAGGGCGGCAATTGCAGCCACGCCGTATCTGACATTACCGAATCGAACCCAGATGTAGCCAATAATGGCAATAAGCGAAAGCACTATCGCGATTTTCGCGTCCGTCTTCGCCTCAGCGCCCATCGAAGGATTAACCTGAGTCACCCTCGGCAACGACTCCTGGAGCCGGCCGGCGGCAAGAACTTTCGCTGTTTCACCTTCAACAAACCGGCTCCACTCATCTTGGCCGAATTGGCGGTCGGCGGCTTCAGGAGCAACACTGACATAGACAAACTCTGTTACCGTTTCATCCGGCTTGAGCGGTTTCGACTGCTTTGTTAAAAGCTCGTAATTGTACCAGACGGCGTTCTCCATTTCCGGTTTGAAATGCAGGTCATTGAAGCGTCTTTGGATTTCAGGGCCGCTGGCAGGGTTTCCAATCTCGCAGGTGATTTTGACGCCGCCCAGATAATCAATCAGCTCGGGTGATTCCTCAACCATCCCTCTAGTAATCTTATCTGTTGCGGTTATCTGTGGTTCGAGACTAAGACGTATCTGGAGCAGGTCTTCAAACGCCGATAGTATGGCATTGTTGACGACCTCATCGGATTGCGGCTCGCCAATGTCGGCGGCGGGAAACGCTTGTGATAAAACTTCCCTGATAATCGACTTGTTCAACTGACCAGTCGATACAACAAATGCACCCTGTTGGGTTTTGTCTGCGGTCACTATCAGATTACTGAGCTTTCTGCCGGTTTCGTCTTCGGCTTTACGTATCGCTGCAACGACAGACTCGGCCGTCTCCTGATTTGCGCCGGGCAGCTTAACATTTGTCACGATTTTGTTTATTTCGATAGTATTAATCTCAAACTGCGTACCTGTCTGCTGGCCGGGCGACTGACCTACACTGTAAACGTTGGCGGCGGCAATCGCCGGATTGCCTATTTTTTCGCCGACCTCTTTTATCCTGTCCCTTACAAACTGTATATCAACAGGCTCTTTGAGATTAATTGTGGCAGCCGTACCCCCGGTAAACTCGATATCATACTTGTTGTCCTTTGTATCATCCCGGGTGAAGAATACAAACAAGCTCGCCGCCATAAGCAGTATCGAAATCGTAAACATCACCGGACGAAGCGCCATCCAGTTGACGTTGGGGTTCTTGAAAAGCTGCCACTTGAGCAGCTCACCCTTAAGCAGGCCGAGTTCGGTCAGGAAATCAAAAACAGCCCGTGTTACAAACAAAGCTGTGAACATACTGGTTATAATTCCTATCATCAATACAATCGCAAAGCCTTTGACCTCTTCAGGCGCCATCCAATACAGAATTGCGGCGGTGATAAACGTGGTAATGTTCGCATCGAGAATAGTGCTCAACGCCTTCTGGTAGCCGTTCTTTATGGAGATACGCAGCGACGCGCCTTTTTTCTGCTCTTCACGAATCCTCTCGAAGAT
>CAYSTP010000048.1:0-13857 GCA_964434085.1 uncultured Pirellulales bacterium | reverse complement strand
AAGGTGTTTGAGCCGGGCGAAGCAGATTCGTGGGTACAATTTCCGATATGGCTGGAAGAGGACTTCAGCGGAAACGTGTTCCTTTTCGCAAGAATCGTGGTCGGCGGCCAGGAGATGGAACTGCAGCTCGACACGGGCAGCGGCAGAGGCCTGGCGATATCCGAAGAACTGTGGGAACAGATGCCAGCGGATACCAGGCAGGTTCGACTCAAACATGCAAAGGAACTATACCCGTATATCGGCAACCTGAGCTGCCGCAGGGGGATTGTTGCCGAACTCGCATTAGGTGACAGAAAGATTCACGACGTACCGGTGTCTGTCTTCGCGGATGACAGCCCACTAGTCGAGGATTGCGGCGGATTGATGGGAATGCAACTGTTCCGCGAGACTATAATGGTCCTGGACTTCGAGAAAGAGCTGATGTGGGTAAAACGAAGCTGATTAGCAAACCTGCACGGTTTTACTTATATCCCAATTAGAAGACACCAATTGCAGTTGTAGTCCGATAACACTAAACCCCTTTTTACATCATTCGATGCCTTTCTATTAACGGCAAGATTCAACCGAGCTTTCCAGCCAAAAATAACCCTGCCCGCTGCAAAACGATAGTCCCATGCCCGGTTTTGCCGCCAATATAACCAAAACAGTCCGATAATTTTCGGCACCCGCTTAGGAAGGCTGAAAATAGGTAGGTCCGCATATTATTTTACTTATTTTTCCCGTTTTAGCTAATTTGCCCATTTTTGCATGCCGACTGACTGTTCGGGCTGTACGGTTTGTAACGGCAATGCAGGCCCTCCGATGCTTCGCCAAGTCGCTCAGCACAGGCAAGCTCAGGGCAAACACTGCATCGCCCTTAAGGTTTAAGCAGAATAGTAAGTAATAAGGAGCCGAAAAATGAAACGGATTTATCAAAGCATCCTCAGCGAACGAAACTTTGTGATGCTTGGCCTGACCGGCTTAGTTCTTTGTTTAAGTGGGTGCGGAGGACCCAGCGTTTCTTCCCAAGAACAGATTAGAAAGCTTGACCGCATCGGAGCCATTCGTCACTTGCAGGATTCAGAAGAACAGGCCAGGAGCAAGTATGATTCTGTTTATCACGTAACATCCGGGGACGTTCTCGAGTTGACAATGCCTGCAACACTACAGGAGATGTCATGGGAATGGACAAAAAACCGCATTAAGGACGAGCCCTACTATTGCCGTGTAAGCGATGACGGCACAATCACCCTGCCGGTAGTCGGTATCATTCCGGTAGCAGGTATGACCCCTGGTGAGGTTGAGAAGACAATTGTACAGGCTCACTATCCCAAATACATCGTCAGGCCGCCGGCAGTAGTGTGTAATATCAGCGAACATCGCGATGAAAGGACCTTTGCGGTGATGGGTTTAGTGAGAGAGCCCGACAGCTTTGAGTACCCGTCTAATGCTCACTTCACACTGACCGACGCTCTGGCGATGGCCGGCGGTACGAACGTTGTCGCAAATCCGCAATATGCAACTATCTACCGTCAAGATAATAACGGCGAGGTCGTATCAGCCACCTTCAAAATTGACTCTGCACATCTGGCGGAAGCTTCAAAAGTGCTGATTGAGCCGGGCGACATTATATCGGTTGACAGAAGCTTCAACACAGAGATGAACATGGCGTTGGACAAGCTGATGCATTTCGGCATCGGAGCCACTATTGTTCCCTAAAGCGATTTAGAAAGAGGTCTATTTTATAAGGGTGGAATATGAATACGTACGGAGACAAAACAGTTGAGCAAAGTAACTTTGATACGACGAATGGGAACCAGGGTGAATTTCATCATGAGAGCATGCTGGAGACAATACTGCGGCAGCGATGGACCGTGCTGACAGTGCTCGGTCTTTTTCTGGCCGGCACTATAATCTACCTCCTCAGGGCGGTTCCGATTTACACAACCTCGTCGAGTCTCTACGTGGAACAGACAGGTCCGAAGCTAATAAGCGAGTATGAAGGCGTGATGACTCGCTCCAAGAACTACCTGAATACGCAAGTAGAGGTAATAAAATCAACACCGATTCTTGCAAAAGTAGTTGGGAACCCTGAAATACATCAATTCAAGACGCTCGACGAAGTCGACAACTTAGTTACTTACCTGAAGGAGAATCTTCAGGTCAACATCGGCAAGAAGGACGACATTATAACAGTGTCGTTTGATAGTCCTTATCCTGAAGAAGCGGCTCAGTTAGTCAATGAAGTAGTACGTCAGTACATTGAATATAACGCCAGTCAGAAACGCAGCACCGTAAGTGAGGTACTCAGGATTCTCCAGAAGGAGAAGGTCAAGCGTGATAAAGAGCTTTCCGAGAAGTTTGACGGTCTTCTGGAATTCACCCGGGTTAACGGCGTTACGGCGTTTGAGCATCAGGGCGACCATATAGTTCTGCGGCGATTGTCAACTCTTTCAGATGCGTTGACCAAGGCCGAGTTAGAGACTATCAGCGCAAAGGCAGACATCGAGGCGGCTGAAAAAATGGCGGCCGAGCCTGAGAAGCTGAAGTACCTGGCTTTGTCGAATACGCAAGGTGCAGCAGCAGCCATATCGAACAGCGAAGAAAGAGAAATACGATTCAAGCTTCGAGAACTGCAGCAAAGGCTTGAGGAAGCAAGATGTCAGTGCACCGATGAACATCCACTTGTGATTGAACTGACGGCCAAGATTTCTCATCTGGAAGAGCAGCTCGGTTTAGGCTCAGAAGAATTTGCAGACGCTTACATCGAAGTTCTTCAGCAGAAATATGAAACAGCCCGGCAAAGAGAAGGAGAACTGCTTGTCTCTTTCAACGAGCAGCAGGAAGAAGCCCAGGCCCTGGGCTTAAAGGCTACGGAATACACGGTGCTCCAATCAGAACTCGAACGCACCGAGAGACTGTGTGATATTCTGGATGAGCGAATAAAAGAGCTAAATGTCACAGAAGATGCAGGTGCGCTTAACATCAGCGTACTGGAGGTGGCCCAGGTCGAAGACAAACCTTCAAAACCGCAGAAGGCCAAAATTCTGGCGATGGCTTTAGCCCTCGGTTTGTTGTTCGGATGCGGCACGGCGGTGCTTCGCGACTGGCTTGATTACAGACTTCGCTCGGTCGAAGAGGTGTCCGCGATTCTCGGCGTGCCGGTTCTTGGTGTCGTACCCAAGATGGCGGCTACGGTGGAACAGACCATTGTCGCCCGCGGAAAACGTTTCTGGCAGGGCATTAAAGACTTTGTCGCCGAGGGTCGCATTAAAATCAGCCCGCGGTCTGTTGTTTCCACAACCGGTAACAAAACAGATATGTCCTCTGCCGGTGCACAAAACCGCTGGCTGATAACACAGCTTGTAATGGATTGCGGCAAAAAGATGGCTGGTCGCCTGATGCCAATCGTATCAGAGGCCTGCAAGAAAATCGGTTTGGATTTAGGTTCAAATCAATCAGCCAGCCGTTCTACCGGTCATCGTGCTTCAGTTGGGCCAAAAGCACAGACCGGACCGCAGGAAGACAGTAATAAGAAGCAAAAGGGTTGGCTCAAATCGCAAGCCACCGTGGCGCAGGTATATCAACAACGACTGGACCGGGCATTGTTCGGCGGAGCCGGAAAAGAAAGTCAAGACGCTACAGGCCGGCCGAAGCCTGTTAGAAACGTACCGCAATCCGGCAGCCAAACGATGTCAGAACACGGCCAGGAGATATGTCACAAACCGAGGTCGGCCGTTGCCGAGGCATACAGGACAATACGTACGGCTGTGTTCTTCGGCGTGCCCAAGGATGAGGCCAAGACCATCCTTGTTACCTCACCGGCCCCGGGTGACGGCAAGAGCACTCTTGTCAGCAACCTGGCAATTGCAATGGCACAGGCGGGCCAAAAGACACTGGTAGTTGACTGCGATTTCCGTAAACCTACGCAGCAAACAATTTTCCACAGTAACAACAAAAAAGGCATCTCGAATATATTTGCAGAGAACCTTGCTCCGGACCAGGTTATTCAGCATAGTTCTGTCGCCGGTCTTGATATCCTGACGCGTGGTCCTGAAGTTCCTAATCCATGCGAGCTTCTGAACAGCACAACGTTCAGCGGGATTCTCAAGAAACTATCCGAGCAATATGAGCGAATTGTCATCGATTCGGCGCCGGTGACGGCGGTCGCCGACAGCCAGATTCTCAGTGCGATTTCGGACGTCACTATTCTCGTGCTCAGAGCCGAGAAGTCAACTCGCAGGTTCAGCCAGCAGGCGATGCATATGCTGTTGAGCGTCGGCGCCCGTGTTCTCGGCGTTGTAGTGAACGGCGTTCCGGTGGGAGGCGGTCATTACGGATATTACTACGGTTACGGATACTACGGCAAATACGGGCATTACGGCTACGGTCATGAGAGAAAGAACGACTACTATCAGCACGAAGGCGAGCCCGCGCACAGAACAGCCGACACTGAACAGTTCTGTAAGAACGAAGTGAAAGTATGACTCAGTCCGTGAACAATCAGACAGAAATACACAGCGTCAATGAAACCGCATCCGCAGATGAGCAGTTCGTAGATATCCACTGCCATTGCCTGCCCGGCATAGATGACGGTCCTGCAACCATGTCGGAGGCAATTGAGCTTTGTCGCACCCTGGTCCGTGATGGTATTGGAACCGTCATAGCAACGCCGCATCAGCTCGGTCGTTTTGACAACGGCAATGACGCCGGTCAGATTAGACAAGCCGTTCGCATGATGAACGAGAAGCTGCGCGACGTTGACATTGCTCTTCAGGTCTTGCCCGGAGCCGACGTTCGGGTAGATGAGAGGATTTGCGGCCTGCTCGAGGAAGATAAAGTAATGACTCTTTGCGACGGGCATCGTTATCTGCTACTGGAGTTTCCGGCAGAGGTACTAATAGATATTGAGCCTTTGCTGATAGAATTAGGTCGGGTCGGTGTATCAGTGATTATCTCTCACCCGGAACGTCACCTTATAGTTTCCAAACGACCGCATACCATAGAGAAGTGGCTGGAGCATTCGGTAAGTCTGCAGATAACGGCGGGCAGCTTGCTTGGTGAGTTTGGCCCGGCAGCGGAGGAGGCGGCGTGGTCCTTTTTGCAGCGCGGCTGGGTGCAGCTCGTGGCTACCGACGCCCATGACGTGCATAAGCGTTATCCGTGCATGACCGTTGCATTCGAGCGTATCATAGCAGAGACAGGCCCACAGGTTGCCCGAGAGGTCTGCATTGAAAACCCGATGCGGATACTGCAGGGCGCGGACCTGCCAAACATATATCAGAAAAGTACAATGGGGATATCGCTATGGGGGCCAAGATAATTGAAAACGGCGGGACGGACCATCCTATGGAATCATGTATCAATAATGATGAGGCACCATTGCTCGCAGCGAGGCGCAACATAAATGGGAAGGACGGCTTTTTCGATAGGATAATCGGGATACTTCTAATCGGTCTTTTCGCATTTATGCCGCTTTCGTTCGGCACCGTTCAAGCCTGGAGCGAGGAAATCGTCATTTTTACAGCGGGCCTTATAGCTATCCTGTTTTGCTGCAAGTTTATACTCTTTGGGCAACAGCGATTAGTGAGAACATGGGCTTACATTCCGGTGGCGATATTTGTACTTATCGCTGCATTACAGCTTGTACCGCTTCCCCAAGCGGTTGTTGGTACTATCTCACCCAACACTGTTACCCTGAAAACGGAACTGCTGGGTGATATGCCGGGCGGTGACAGTTATCTCAAGTGGATGCCGCTCAGTCTATATCCCGCCGCTACGAAACACGACCTCCGACTTGTGCTGGCGGTTGGGGCAGTCTTTGTTGTGGTTCTGAATGTTTTTCGCAAACCGGCACAGATAAAACGATTGCTGTGGTCGATAGCTCTGGTTGGCGGGACAGTCGCCGCTGTCACATTGGCGCAGAACGTTTTCGGTAACGGCAAGATTTACTGGTTCATCTCCACGCCGAACAGCCAGGGATATTCCGGGCCTTTCATAAATCACAGCAATTACGGTCAGTTTGTAAATCTGTCGATTGCGGCAGCACTGGGGGCATTGATTGTACGGCTGCGCGAGGTATTTACCCGCAGCAGAATCAGTGTACCTGAGGTCTTCGATTATATGGGTTCGCCGGCGGCACGAGGAATATGGCTGCTTGTCGGCATAATCAGCATTTGTCTTGCAACTGTGTTTCTGTCTCTGACACGAGGCGGGATAATCAGCTTGCTCGCAGCGATGATGTTTACCGCCGTGGTGCTCGCACGTACGAAAGCAATCAGGCGACAAGGGTGGCTATTCGTTGTCATTTCTCTCCTGGCATTTAGCTGCGTTCTTTATACAGGTTTCGACGCAGTCTGTGAACGGCTGGCGACTCTGAGACATTTGGGACAAGTTGACAATGGGCGAATTCAAATACTGAAAGACATAGCGGCATCCTGGGCAAGATTTCCTATGCTGGGAACCGGTCTTGGAACCCACCGTTACGTTTATCCGATGTTTGACCAATCATATATCGTGGCATTAGCAGCCCACGCCGAGAACGAGTATGCACAGGTGCTCGAAGAAACAGGATTGCTCGGCCTGGGAGCGTTGCTGGTATTTGGCATAATGATTTGTTGGCGCTATTTGAAGTCTATCAGGAACAGCAGCGTTTTTATCTGTTCGGCGGCCTACGGCCTGGGCTTCGGCATTGTAGCAATACTGGTTCACAGTATGGCAGATTTTGGCCAGCACATTCCCGCGAACGGTTTTCTGACGGCTACATTCTGTGCGCTGCTGGTGGTTCTGGCCGGGCAAAAGTCAACCATCGCGGTATTGTCGAAAGCGACGATGCCCTACAAAACCCTCCGGTGGTTACGTCCGCTGGCGACTGTGCTTGTCTTGTCAATATGGCTATGGGCGATGGTCGGCGCTGATAAGTATAGAATCGCCGAAAATCACTGGGAAAAGGCGCAGGCCATCGAAGAGCAACTGGTCAAGACGGACTGGCAAGGTACAGAGTTTCAATACGCCAGGCTTATTCGTCATGCCCAAGCCGCGGCGGACAGTGACCCGGAAAACATTAAATATCGTTACTGGCTTAACGTGTATCGCTACAGAGCGGTTGGTGGAAGCACAGACCCTTACAACGACGAGGTTGCTATCAGCAAGGAGCAGATGCCTCAAGTTTACGAGGTAGTTGGCCAACTGCGTCAGGTATGCATGCTCTGTCCAACGTATGGTCCGGCGTACAGTACGCTCGGCCAAATTGAGAAATTTGTACTCTACGATGAAAGTGGTTCGGACCGAATAAGAAACGGTTTTCGTCTTGCGAAGAACGACCCGATTGTATGTTTTGTGGCAGGATATTCAGACGCTTCCGAAGGGGATATTGATTCTGCAGTGCAGAAGTTTGCCAGAGCGATTAAGCTGGACGGCCGGCTGTATAAAAAAGTGGCGAGGATATATATCGACCACTTAAGCCGGCCTGATCTGGCGGTTGAAGCGGCAGGGGACAACATCACGCACCTGAATGATTTGTGCGCCGCCCTGGATGAAGCACAATACTGCGATTATGCTGAACAGGTCTGCAACAGGATGATAACGCTGCTCGAGGAGAAATCCAAGGGTGAAAACGCGAAAGATTGGGAGTATAAATTGTTGGGCACGTGCTACAAGAGAAAGGGCAGACTTGAGGAGGCAATACAATGTTATCGCCGGGCACTGCGACTAAGATACGACCATGTTTACTGGCGATTTGAACTGGCTGACTTACTCGCTAAATGTGACAAGGCCAAGGAAGCGATGGACGAAGCACAGATATGTCTTCAGCTAAACCCGGAGTTTGCGGCGGCAAAGAAATTGCTGGCGGAATGTTCGGTTCATCCTTCCGTGCTAAGAGATGCAATCGAACAGCACAACTGAGATGGGTTCACTGCAAAGTATATGAAAACATATTCAGCAATATATATTGTTTCGTTTTTGTTAGCGGTACTGCTTACGCCTATTGTAATCCGCGTTGCACACAAACTTCGGCTCTACGATGCCTGTGGTGTGCGCAAAGTTCATAAAGGGACCATACCGCGAATAGGCGGCACGGCCATCTTTTTATCGACCGTGGCATCTGTAATTGCGGTTCTGTTTCTGAATAACGGCACCGGCAAAGCATTCGAGGAGATTCAAAGCCGCGTGTTTGCCCTTCTGGGCGCGGGAACATTTATGTTCATGGTCGGTTTTATCGATGACGTACGCGGACTTCGTGCGCGACACAAGTTACTGGCGCAATTGGCTGCAGCGACAGCCATATGTCTGGCGGGGGTTCGAATCGAACCAATAGACATCCTGGGGATGTACACGCTGGATTTCGGGTGGCTTTCGTTTCCGGTGACAATAGTCTGGATCGTGGCGATTACGAACGCGGTGAACCTGATTGATGGTCTTGACGGGCTGGCGGCAGGCATATCGGCGATAGCGTGTGGAACAATCGCAGTTTTCTCAATAGCCGGCGGCCAGATAATAATGGCGGCATTAATGCTGGCGCTTCTTGGCAGTTTGTGCGGTTTTCTCATTTTCAATTTCAGCCCGGCCCGGGTTTTCATGGGCGACTGCGGCAGTATGTTCCTTGGATTCATTCTGGCAAGTTCGAGCGTTATTTATTCAATGAAATCGGGGACGGTGGTCGGCTTGGCGCTTGCGGTTCTGGCTTTAGGGGTGCCTATATTTGACATGGCTTTTGCGATGCTACGACGCTATCTACAGGGCAGAGGGATGATGTCTCCTGACAGAAGTCATTTACATCATCTGCTTCTTGACCTGGGACTGCGGCAGAGGCACGTGGTGATATGCATGTATATAATGACGGCAATGGCTGTAGGGGCAGGGCTGCTTATGATGCTTTCACATGGCGCCGGGGCAATACTGATATTTATTTGTGCAATAATACTGCAAATACTGGTGTTCCGTCTGGTCGGCGCCGTCAATCTTCGACAGGCCCTGGCTGGATTAAGACAAAAATATGCAGCTTTGCGTCAAAGGAAACGCGAGGTAGAAAGCTATGAGCAAGTGGAGCTCTACTTCCGACGCGCAAAGACGTTTGAGACCTGGTGGCATGCGGTGTGCTTTGCGGCGGAACAAATGGACTTTTCCCATGTGAAGCTCCCTCTCACCAAGCGGGACGGCTCACAAAGAAGCCTCATTTGGGAAAAAAACGATGTTAATATAGGACCTGAAGAACTTGTAGAAGTTAAGGTCCCGGTGCGCGACCGTAGAGCCGGGAAGCCTTTGCAACTCAACGTAGGCATAGTCGCGAATAATTCGCTCGAGTCAGCCGGTCATAGAACCGTGCTGCTGACCCGGCTAATAGAGCGATACGGCCTGAGCAACCTATCATCAGTAAATGAAAGAAACAGGCCGTCTCAGCTCAGGGGCAATAATCAATCTGCAGCCGTTGGCGCACGCTAAATTTACATGTTGTTCCGATAAAATCGCGACGAGATAAGAGATGCTCCGAGCGGCAGCTTTATGGTTGTACTTCCCCGCCGTTCTATCCACTTTCTTTGGAGATATTTATCGGCCTAAGCCGAAAATATTTAAAGAAGAAAAGCGTTGGATGCAGTTAGCGGTTTGTCGCAGCCGATGAGATTTGTTTGGGGTACAACTTCTTTTTTTATATGAAGTTAGGCATGAAATTCGAATCTCGGCCGTCGTCAGACAAGTGCTGAATTCCAAAATCTATTCGATAGCGGACCGTACCAAGTGAACGAAACTCCAACGTCCAAGACAAACCTCTCAGTCAAACGGTTCCGCTGGGGGTTATTTGGACTTGAAGTTTTGAGTTTGCTCTAAGCTTCTGACTTCGTGTTCAGGATTTATAGAAGACAAAGCCTTCAAATTAAGTTGTGTTGTGATATTAGGGAATCAGGCGCAACTGACGGGGACGGAGTCTAAGAAATTGGTTATCGGCGATTGTTTCCTGTTCATTGCACCATAGAACTAAAATTCGTGAACTCTGTGTAATTAGTGGTGGAATAAAGCCGGTGACGGCGAACCCAGTAATACAGCAATGGTGGTACTGTAAGATTATAAACACCGGAGCGCAGAAAACACCTTCTGCGCTCCGGTGTTTTTATTGTTTGTGATACAGACGAGAATAGACCAGAGCTATAGGTGATTGGCAAACTAAAAGCTATTTCTGACGATAAAAGAAGGCTCCTTGGCAACTTCTTTTCCTTATCCGTTTTGCAGGGCGCCAATTATTTATTGCCACTGATTACTCTGCCGTATCTTGTTCGGGTCTTGGGGCCTGAAAAATTTGGTCTCGTCGCGTTTGCTCAGGCATTTATCCAGTATTTTGTTATCCTTACGGATTATGGCTTCAATTTATCCGCTACCAAGGAAATATCTATCCATAGAGAAAACAAGCAAAAAGTGGCTGAGATTTTCACTTCTGTATTGACTATAAAATTTGTCTTGATGCTTTTGAGCTTGATTCTTTTATGTGCAGTAGTTTTCAGCTTCAACAAATTCAAGAGCGATTGGCAAATATATTTCCTGACCTTTGGAATGGTGATCGGGCAGGTTCTGTTCCCTATATGGCTTTTCCAGGGAATGGAAAGAATGAAATACATAGCTTTCTTAAATATATTGGCCAAAACGATATTCACAGTAGCTGTTTTTATATTTATCAAACATTCTTCAGATTATATCTATGTTCCTCTGATAAATTCAGCTGGATTCTTGATTAGTGGCGTATTGGCATTAAGAATTGCCAAGAAGAATTTTAGCATAGGAATTAATACATCAGGTGTTACTGCAAGAGGGCTGTACACACATCTCAGAGAAGGATTTTATGTGTTCTCTTCTCTCCTTTCTTCAACACTTTTATATAGAAGCCCTACGGTATTTATCGGCGTTCTCCTGAACTATTCTACGGTTGGTTTTTATTCAGCTGCGGAAAAAATAGTTTCAGCTTTAAAAGGGATCATACTAATATTCAATCAAACAGTTTACCCGAGATTGTCAAAATCGGTTGTTGAGAGCAAATACAGGTATTTTAGAGCCTGGTATAGGTGTTTATGGGTTAGTCTGGCCATATCCACCTTGTTATTTATATGTTTGTCTATCTTTGCTGAAAAACTTATTATCACACTCTTTACCGCTGAATACGAGTACAGCATATTCATACTTAAATTCTTATCTGTTTCTCTGATCCTTTGTAGCATAATTAATTGGTTAGGATTACTTGGAATGCTGGTGCAGGGATACGCAAAGCAGTTGGCGTATTCACAAATTGGTCCGGTCTTACTATTTATGGCTCTCTCTCTGTTTGTTCTCAAGTATTGCAATCTTCCTGTGTATATCGGTTTCTTTTTGTTTACAGAAATACTAATAATTTTTTATAGATTGTGTTTCTTGCACAAAAAGGGCGTTTTCAAGGAAGCCTTTAAAGTTTTAGCAAATGGATAACAAGGACATACACATACAACATCCACGGTTTAGATATGAGCCTCAGATCTTGTGTTCTAGTGATGAGAAAACCAGATACCAAGGTTCTTCGGGCGGAGTCATAGCTACTATGGTGGGTTATATGTTTGAAACACACAGGATACAAAACACGGTAAGTTATGAATTTGACAAATATAATTGGTTCGAACCTAAACTTATATACTCATATACAGATTATCAGATTGTTGGATCTATCTATCACGATGTGGAGCTGATCAAATTCCTAAAAGATAATGTAAGCAATATCAAAAGTAGCATCTTGATTACATGCCTTCCATGTCAGGTAAAAGCGATCCGGGGAATCTTGGAAAAGAAAAAGATAGATTCTTTTATTATCGCTTTGACATGCTCTGCTCAAATGTCGAAGGAAGCCACTCATTTTTTATTCAATAAGTTTGGCATAAAAGAAAAAGATATAGAGTTTTTCAGGTACAGAGGGAATGGATGGCCTTCTGGTGTGCAGATAAAAACAAGGACTAATAAGTACTTCTTTCATAATACCAAATCCATTTGGACAGATATTTTTAATTCCCAACTGTTCACCCTAAAACGGTGTTTTTCATGCAAGGACACTTTTGGTTTGGAGGCTGATATATCTGTGGCTGATCCTTGGCTTGAAAGATACATAACAACGGACAATATTGGAGCCACTTTGGTTGTGGTGCACACAGATAAGGGTAACGAGCTAATTAAGGAGGCATTACAGTCAGGTGTTTTAAGTTTCAAAGAAAAATTATCACATTCAGAAGTTATAAAATCTCAGGAGTGGACTCTAAAGAAGAAATATATTCTCCGGAAATATAGGGTCTTATTAAGCCCTATCTTAAAAGTGATGCGAAGCGAACTATACATTTCAACTATGTCTGCATTCAATTTCATAAGAATACATACCAGAATCTTTAACAAGGTGATTGAGGTTCTACTAAAGTTGGAGAAGGTAGTTTGAGGTTTCTGATTGTAAATCAACACACATCAAATCGTGGAGATGAAGCTGCCGGTAAAGCGTTGTTGCGAGCGTTGGACAAAGAAAACAACATTGAGCAGGTTGATATTCTATATAACGCACCAAAAAAGATGCTTGAAGACGACAAACTAACACTTAAGTCAGCACTACGAATAACACACTATTTACCTGCTGTTTTATCCTATCTCGATAAAGTCTTAATAGTGACTTCATTCTTACTACCTCTTCCACTAATAAGAATCCTTTTGAAGATATCCCCACTAAAACGAGAATTCAAACTCATAGAAAGTGCTGACATAGTCATTAACGCCCCTGGTGGAGTAAATATAGGCCCATATAGGGATTGGCGATATTTGTGGAGATTATATATTTCAGTGAAACTGGATAAACCCCTTGCGATTTATTCAATTTCCTTTGGCCCCATCCCGGAAAACAGGTTATTTAAGTTTATATCTGTGTATGTTTTAAGAAATAGTGAGTTTTTGTCTCTAAGAGATAAGCAAAGCCAGACATACGCAGAGGAATACAACTTAAAGCATATTCCTTCGATAGACACCGCCTTTCTTGACAACACTTTTACTAAAGAGCTTCCAACTGAAATCAACAACATAAAGGAGAGAAAGTATGTTGTCGTGGTGCCCAATGAGCTTTATTCATGGCATCCATGTTACAAAAACCTCACCAAAAAGTACTTGGATAATATATACTTAAATATCATCAATCTCTTTACGAGCAAAGGACTGAACGTTGTGTTACTGCCTCAGCTTTTCGGCATTCAGAACGATAGTAGATATTTTGAAAGACTATGCCAACAACTGACAAATAAAGAGGATGTTTACAATATATCTGATAAATATGGCTGTGATGTGCAACAGAGTATCATCAACAACGCTCAATTCTTGGTTGGTGCAAGATATCACTCTATTGTCTTTGCTATAAGAGGAAACACACCCTTCTTTGCCCTGTCATACGAACATAAAACAAAGTACATGTTGCGATCGCTATCTTTGGATAAATATGTCGCGGATTTAGAACAAGTTCTACGTCAGAACTTCCCCAGCGAGCTTACTGAGAAAATCGAAGTCTGTTTGGACAACTGTGAAACCGTAAAACAAGAGTTATCTTTTGCTAACAAGAAAGCGAACGATATCGCCAAAAAGACGTTTTCAGCTTTCAAGCGATTTTGGGATGATATTGCCTGAAACATACAAATGTTTCTATACTAATCTCGAATCAGGAGACCTGATCTGGCACTTTCAGGCAATGCTGTCGAATGACCACAGAATTACCCTTTAGGAGATGTATTATGATAACACAAACTCAGAATAACAAAATGGGCGAAATAGAATTTCGAAAGAAATTAGCACGGCAACAGGTTGAAGGAATAATGAGCCTCGACGATGAGTTCAGTTCGGACGAAATAGAAATGA
>CAYSTP010000047.1:0-14345 GCA_964434085.1 uncultured Pirellulales bacterium | reverse complement strand
AATAGGCGCCGGCCCGGCAGGTCTGTTCGCCGCAATTTCCGCCGCACAATCCGGCGCTGAGACCCTTATCGTCGAGCGCAACACCTCCGCCTGCCGCAAACTCCTCCGCACAGGCCGAACCCGCTGCAACCTCACCCACTCCGGCGCCGTCCGGGATTTTATAAAGGCCTACGGCTTGCCGCTGCGACGCGCGTCGCAAGACGCGGCAGCAGGCCGCTCCGGCAGGTTCCTGCGCCACAGCCTTTACGAATTTTCCGCCGATGATTTGCGACAGTACTTCTCCGAACACGGCCTGCGAACGAAGGTCGAAAAAGACGGCTGCGTCTTTCCCGCCACCGACCGCGCAACCGACGTCGCACGGGTCCTGCTCGGCCACGCGAAAGAGTCCTCCGTCAGGTTTATGTATGGCAGGGGTGTCCGGACCATTCAAAAAGAAAACGACAGCTTTATAGTAATCACCGACAAGGACAAAATCACGGCTAAGGCCGTCATCATAACCACCGGCGGCCTGACCTGGCCGTTCACCGGCTCGACCGGCGACGGTTACAGCTTCGCAAAGTCGCTCGGCCACACAATAATCGAACCTAAAGCCGCGCTGTGTCCTTTGGTAACCGCCGAGTCCTGGCCGGGAAAGCTGCAAGGAGTTGGTATTCCGGATGTAGTTATCAAAACTGAGGTTGCAAGTCGAAAAATTAGTGTCGCAGGCCCGTTAATGTTCACCGACAGCGGTATAGGCGGCCCGGCCGTATTCGACCTCAGCAGACTTATTACCGAATACCTGCCCTGTTACGATAACCCGGTGCGCATAACTATAGACTTGCTGCCGCAATATGATTCGTCGCGGCTTGACAAAGAGATAATCACCGTCTGTTCGCAGCATCCGAAGAAGACTGTAACAGCAGTCCTTTCGCAGCTTGTCACAAAGGCCGTTGCCGCACAGCTTTTCCGGCTTATAAGCACTTCGCAGAGTATCCTTGCGGGACAACTGCAAAAAACTCAGCGTAGTTTGCTCGTTAGGTTACTAAAGGCCATGCCGCTTTCTGTTGTCGCTGCCGCGCCTGTTGCCGAGGCGACTATAACCCACGGCGGCATCAGTACGAACGAAATTGACCCTAAGACTATGGAATCGAAATTGTGTAAGGGCTTATATTTCGCCGGTGAGGTTATAGATGTGGACGGTCCCTGCGGGGGCTACAATTTACAAATCGCCTTTTCAACCGGCCGACTCGCCGGCCTGGCCGCCGCCCGGTAACGATTATTCAGCTTAATTTACAAACCTTCACCGGACCGGCGGGTAAGCCCCTGTAAACCGCTCATCGGTTTTAAGGCCGAGCAGCTTGCTGACTTCGGATGGAAGCTGCGTCGCCGCATTAGAGCCTCCAAATGCCTCTAACAACTGGTAATCACCCTGTTTGGCATTCTTGAACAAAGGTCCTTTATAATTAGCGAAATAACGACTGTTAGCTGAAAATTCCGGATGCAGTTTCCGCAAATCCTCCAGCGACTCAAGTGCAACCTGGCAATCATCGTTCTGCGCCGGACTCCACCAAATCATCGGTTCCGTCGTCTCCGCGCGCCGCACATACACATTATAATCGAGCTGTTTGACCTGCGGCTTATCGAGGCGTTTACACAGGGACCTCGGCTGTGAAAAAGCCAGAAGCGGTCTGCGAAAATTTTCGTTCCCTGTGAGCAGATTATTGACAAATACGTGCCCGTCCCGCTCGTCAACATCCGGCCCGGTGCTGGGATGCCAGCCGAAGTGGTCGCCGGCCGCACTTCTTTCGTTGCGACCAATGCATACGGTGCTGTTTACTAATGTGTTTTGGTACATTTGAACATCCGAACTGTTAATCACTAAAATGCCATGGTCGCAATTGACAAACAAGTTTCCCGCGCAAATCGCCCCTTTCGAGATTTCAAAGAAGAATCCATTCTGGCTCGGCCAGAACCGTCTGTAGGAGAACTCCCCGCTGGTATGGCCTACCTCCTCGATGCGGTTGTCGATAAATCGGCCGTCAACATTGCCCACGTCATACCAGATACCGTTCGAATTCGGAAGGTCGGTAACCAGATTGTCCCGGCACGTGGCACGGTAGCATTGATTAAATATCTTCACCGCCGCCGGGAAGTAGCCTTCGATATTCTCAATGTTGTTACGCCTGAAGATGTTCTTCTCCAGCAGAACGCCAGCCGAGGCTATGATGTAAAGCCCTTCGGTGCTGGTGTCACTCACTAAGCAATGCCGTATCGTTAAATTATCCCCCTTGAAGTAGCCGGCCACACGCGAACAGAAACTAATCGTGCAATGCTCGAAAGTTGTGCCCACCACGTCTTTGCCGTGCTCCGACTCAGCGGACAGGCCCTCCGGATACTTACCTTCGATTTCAATCGCACGGAATGCATATTGCGTGAAAGTGATTCCGCGAATCGTCGGCCCCTTGCCGTCCGAATCCTTGCCGTGACATTTCCCCGTTGTCCGTATAATAGCGCTGTCGAAAGCGGTGATTTCGACTAATTTATCCGCCGGGTCAATACCTATATAAACCTCTTTAGCGTCATAGTCGATGAAAAAAGAATTCTCATCAACCTCTCCTTTTCCTCCCGCCGATTGTAGAAACTTACCATCCACGAACACCATGTCATTATTAAAACGATGCAGCGGTGTTCTTCCTCTGTCCCGCCACCAGTCAGCCGGCTTTTCAGGAAATAAGCGGCTCCACGACGTTTTCCATAATCCCTTTGCCGGACTCTCCCACTTGTCAGCTACAAAAGTCCCCTTCAAAACAGGCTGTTCATCTTTGTAAGGCTGTATAGTAATTTGCTGGTTGAATTTCAGGCCGCCGGTACGATAAGTACCACCACGCATCACGATTGCATCGCCGGTCACTACCTGCTCAATAGCCGATTCAGTTGTTGTTGGATTTTCGAGTGCATTGCCCGACGCCTGCGCCTTTCCATCGGGCGCTACATAATAAATCTTGCCTGCATCTTTCGGCAATTCATAGCTTTGCCGAATCGGCCCGTAAGGCCCGCCCGAAGGCTGCGCCGCTGCAGACAGCGAGCAGGAGATTATGCAGGCAAGAACACAGCTAATAAAAAACGGCTGCTCCCATTTCTTTGTTTGAGTGGATTTTTCAAGGCTGCTTGATTTCATTTGGCATTCCTTCAAAGTAACGGTTAATAAAGAACAAAATTGCTTACGCCCGCCAGTTAAATAAAACGGACAGTATTATAACTCAGACGAACCGATTACGCAATTTGTAATATGAGATTGTCATTCTGAATAACTTGCCCAACCGTCTTGTCAGGCGTAGTTTTGACAATGACGGAAGTTTTAACGGAGGCGGATGTGCCGAAGGATTGTCCTTTCTCAATGTGTCAATCAGACTCGGCTGTCATCTTTCAGTCTCAGATAATACAGGTTTTCTCGACAACCAAACCGCCATCTCACCCGGCCCGCGATGTGACCACGCGTAGTAAGGAATAGCTAATAATTCCCTTTTCCCTCCGGTCTCGTCCGACACATCCCCTGTAATCACAGTGACGCCGCCCAGCAGGTCTTTCCGGTATTCAGCTTTGAGTTCGACGTCGTCGCCGATGACCATATCAAGCACTTTCTTATCATTATCAACTCCTTCGGCGCAGTAAACAACAGGACCGCGAACCAGGGTGACCTTATTAAGGTCGGCCTTAACCTTTTCATTCGCTATCACCCGGCGAATCGGCATCGGCAGGTTCAGTTCGACGACGTCTCCTTTCGACCATTTCCGCTCGATTACAGCAAATCCCTTATTCATATTGATATCGATTGGCTTAGCATTCAGTTTTAGCGTGACTTTTTCCCGGTTTTCATCCGCGTAACGGTATAAATCGCTTGGCACGGGTTTATTTAAGGCCCACCCCGGAACACGGATATTGACCGTAAATCTTTCGCTCGCTTCTGGTTCCACTTTTATAATTACTTTTCCGTCCCATGGATAACCGGTTTCCTGACTGATTTCGACACTTGTTTTGTTCATCTCGATGTCGGCCTTACCCGAAATAAAGAGATTTACATATAACGAATCGTCACGACGGGCATAGATATAATTGGGCACCGACGGGATAAAACGAATAACGTTCGTTGGGCAGCAGGAGCAGTCGAACCACGGCTGCCGCGTTAGACTGCCCATATTAAACTTGTATTTGCCGTTCGACTCCAGGCAGTTCGGATAGAAAAAGGAATCACCCTTCAAAGAGACCCCTGAAATCATCCCGTTATAAAGCGTGCGCTCCAGTACGTCGATATATTTTGCGTCACCGGTCAGCAGAAACATCCTGTGGTTCCAGTAAATATTTCCTATTGCCGCGCACGTTTCGTTATAAGCCGTCAGGTTCGGCAGCTCGTAATTGTCGCCGAACGATTCTCCCTGATGGCGAGCGCCTATTCCGCCGGTGATATATAATTTCTTCGATACGACGTTGTCCCATATCTTCTCCACGGCCGCGCGGTAGCTCGAATCATCCATAATCCCCGCGACGTCCGTCATCGCTGCGTACATATAGACTGCCCGCACCGCATGCCCGACCGCCTCGTCCTGTTCGACGACAGGCTTGTGGTCCTGGCTGTACGAACCGTAAAGCTCATGACCCTGAGCGTTGCCTCTCTGGTCCAGGAAGAATTTCGCCAAATCGAGGTACTTTTCTTTCTGAGTTGCCAGGTACAGTTTAACAAGACCGGTCTCGATAATCTGATGCCCCGGCACGTCGAGCTTTTTGCCGGGTCCGAATGTCTCGCAAATCAGGTCGGCATTCTTCAGAGCAACGTTCAGAAAGTTCTTCTTGCCCGTCGCCTTATAATGCGCGTAAGCCGCTTCATATAAATGCCCGGCATTGTACAGCTCGTGGCTTGCCCCGAGGTTATGCCATCTCGGCCCCGGTTTTACCCAGTTCGCCGGCGTCTTGTCCGGATTTATCGTCTTCCACGTACACAGATAACCGTCCTCTTCCTGCGCCGCTGCGATTTTTTCAATGATGCCGTCGATATATTTCTCCAGTTCCTTGTCCGGGTGAATTGCCAGGCAGTACGAAGCCCCTTCGATTATCTTATAAACGTCGGTATCGTCGAAAGGCATTTTCCCTTCGTATTGGCCGTCCAGCAATCCGCCGGCCCTTGCAAAATTTCTTATCCTGCCTTCTTCTTCACATTTCTTAAAACCGAATGAAATCGTAACCGTCCTGTTGGTCTCGATGCGCCTTGCCCAGAAATCGTCCGTCAGTGTTACATTAGTGAACGGGACCGCTGTAATGGCGTATCCCGATTTGCCTTCCTTGTGTTTTACAGGCTTACAGGAAGCTGCTATAGTCGTTATAAGGACAAGCGATATTTTTAAGATGTTTGCAGCGTACCGCATTTTCATTTTACTCCTCATATTTTTAAGATTTTGCCCTGCAATTATCTGTCTCGCAACTGATATTACGAAATGCTGTTTCAGATAACAATATTGCAATCGGTAAAAAAAAATTTCTCCGCCAGCCCGACCCCCTGAATACCGATGACTAACCAGTTTCTGACTTTATCTTTGGGGTTCTTGCTTGCCCTCCGAAGCGCAAAGTACGAAGGAGGGTCATACCTGCGCAAGCAGGTATCCATTTCGAGTATCGAGTATCGAGCATCCAGCATCCGGCATCTGGCTTGGCCTTCCTATGGAATGGCCGAGCCAATGCCATAGGCAGAGTATCACCCGTCCGTTATTATTGCTGTCCGCATAGGCTGACAATAAAAGAAGTCCGGGCAGCGTGTGTCCTCACGCACTGCCCGGACTGCGAGGTAAATGCCGAATATGTCGCCTCGGCGGAATTATTGTGGGCCGGGCCTTCGACCCATGAATTGCTTAATTGACTCAGTAAATTCCTCGAGCGTCACAAGCCCATCGCCGTTCGTATCGGCTTTTTCAAAGTGTTCAGCCATTGGCCTGCCGGTCGCGGTGAATTCTTCGAGCGTCAGCTTGCCGTCGCCGTTTGTGTCCTTAAGCTCGAAAATCTTTTGCGGGTCCGGCGGTCCCATCCGGCCTCTCCAGCCCCCTGGTCCTCTTCGGCCTTGTGGGCCTTCGCCTTCACCCCTGCCCCAGGCTCCGGGTCCCGCCATGTCCCCGCGGTGTTCGCGCCGGGCCTGCCTGAGATTCAGCCATTTCTCATACTGCTCGGCGGTAAGAACATTCTTTATTTCCGCGATGTGCGCCGCCCGCAGAACTGCGTTGTCACCCATTATCGTGCCCAGCTCGGCAGCGGCTGCTCGAATAGCCTCCTCGCCCGCCCCTGACTCTACGGCTTCATTCAGGGCCTTTCTCTTTTCCTGCATCGCCTGTTGCGCCTCTTTCATTTTTTCCATGTGAGCAGTCATTAACTGCTCCATCTGTGCAGCTTGCTCATCTGACAGGCCCAGTTTCTCCTGCAATTTCGGCCCTGCACCCGGCCATTGGCCTTTGGGGCACGGAGCGTTTGGCTCCGTATTTGCAAAGGCTGCTGAGGTGAGTAGAACGGCCATAACCAGGCCGCACAACACGATTCTTGACTTGCTGGTACCCATTTGTTTGCCCTTTCTTAAAAATACCTAAAACTTTGCTGTTTTGCCTTACCAATCGCTTATTAAAACGGTCGCAGGAGCAATTTTATTGCAGGGAGAGATTATTTCGGGAGAAATTACGGCCGGGCTGTCCTGTTCGGCTGCGGCAGCTATAAAAAAGGGTCGCGGCGGCTGCCGCGACCCGTGTCGGTTTGTTCTAAAGCTGCAGACCGGAGGCGTCACCGCCTTTTTCCACGAGCTTGTCGTAGTAAACCTGAAATCGCGTCTTGAGGTTCGAGATTGATTTGTTCAGGGCGTCGATATCGGCTTGCAGGCCCTTAGCCTCTTCGCCGACGGCTTCGAGCGGCGGGATGTCTTTGAGCTTGGCCATTGACTTTTCGAGGTCAGCCATTTTGGCCTTGACGGCGTCGTAATATTGTTTCGCCGCGGCCTTTAGCTGTGCTTCGTTCATCTTTTCGGCTTCGGCTTTAACGTCGGCCATAGGCTTGTTTTCGTCGGCCTTTTTGCCGCAGCCGAACAGCGATACGGCCAGCAGGGCGACCATACAATAGAGTGTGATTGTTTTGAGTTGTTTCATTTTAACGACCTCCCTTCATATTAGACTAAAAAACCAAAGGCTTCTTAGGCACAAACTAACAAAGATTTGCGCGAATGCAAGGGTAAAAGTCGAGGGGCTATGGCGGACAGGTTGGCGCGGCTGTCTTCGACATCGATTAACGCTGTAGCATATAAGTATATAAGCATATGCGTATATGCTTATATGCCTTTTTAGTGTCTGAAGCGTTGTGTCATTAAGGGATGGAATGTGGGTGATTGACGGGTCGTGAATTGTGGTTGGTAATTGGACCGGCGGCGGTGCTTAAGGGCTGATTTGGGCGTGAAAAGGGGGTTTACAGGCGCCAATGAGGTTTGAGGGGACGCTATAGAGAGCGGTCGAAGCGGGAGATAATAAAAATATAATTTTTTATATGTTGCGTCGGATTAGCCGATATGGTCTAATACAGGTTGTGGGTTTTATTCTTGCACCTCTCGAGAGTACCTCCCAAATGAAATAAGAATCAGAGGTATTAAGTTTATGGGCCTATGTTTGGTCCAAGGAGCAGTTTAAGTGAGTAACGGTAAAGTAAAATGGTTCAATGGGAACAAGGGTTTTGGTTTTATCACTCCGGACGGCGGCGGTGAGGACCTGTTTGTCCATCACTCAGAGATTAAGACGACCGGCTACGCGTCGTTAGACGAAGGCCAGAACGTCCAGTTCGAGGTAGGACAAGGCAGAAAGGGTCCGTGCGCAACAAACGTAGTGCCCGGCTAAGACGAGAGATTCCTTAAGAAACCTATTGGCCCTGACGGAAACGCCGGGGCCTTTTTTTTATCGCTGATCCGTCGTCGCCTTCGGCTGTGCCGGACAAGTTGCGCTGATTTGCTTTATCCACGAATTGACACCAATTTTATTGACACAGATTAACACAGATGATTTGAATGATTATTGATTAAGGATTATTGATTATTTTTTGTGGAACCGCGGATTTCTTACCATGAAGAGCAGGGAGGACATGAAGCGAATTTAACAGCGGATTCCGGCGTCGCCTGCGGCTATGCCGCGACAAGTTTCGCGGGATTTTTTGTTTTTCAGTGACGGGATTGGCGGGTAAAATTGTGAATTAGCGTTTAGCGGGTAGCGTATAGGAACCGCGGATTTGCGCGGATTCTATCTCTACTGCTCAACTGCTTGTCTCGGCGGGGCCGAAGGGAAAACCGGACTCAAATCTCTTGCGAAGCGGGCCGCGGGGTTAAATGAAAAACAAATCCCCCCAAGCAGGCTTGGGGGCTAAATATAAATAAAGGGCCCCCCGGCACAGGTCCGGGGGCTAACCGAGTCGCCGTTCCGGCGACTGCTAAACAAAATGGATACCTGCTTACGCAGGTATGACAACGACCGCGACTGGGTCCCAGATAAAAACATTCTGGGGTCTTCGCCTGGTTCGACTTCGCTCACCACAGGGCGCTTCGAGGGTTTAAATAGTTGATTATGCCAAAATATGAGGTATAATAATAACTCGGAGGTTAGTTATGCGGCTGATAGTCAGAAAAGACGGCCAGGATGATAAGGAGTTCAGTACCGGTAAGCCTACCATCCAAATCGGCAGGGGGCTCGACTGCGACGTTATACTCAGCGACCGTTTAGTATCGAGAAAACATGCTGTGCTGAACTACGACGATTCGATTGGGCAGTGGACTATCGAGGACTTAGGCTCGTCGAACAAGACGTTTCTTAATAACCGGCCTGTCCAAAAGGGCGGGGTTAAGACGGGCGATGAGATTCAGATAGGCCAATTTTTCATCGAGATAAACCTCGGCGATGCACCTGAGCTGGACAGGAGCATCTCGGCGGATGAGACGGTTGAAGGCGAAGAAGTGACTATGGAGGCGTCGTTAACGACGCCGAAGAGCGAGACGGTGGTGCGAAAACCGGATGCTCAGCATGCGCCGGCGATGCGCTTAGCGGCGAGGCGGCTTAATGATTTTTCACAGGCGGCTGAGGCTTTGTGCGAGGCAGAAAGTCTTGATAAGATGCTGGTGACGTTAGTGGATATTCTGATAAGGCAGTTCGACGCGTTTCACGTGTGGTGCGCGCTGAGGGAGCAGCCGAGCGGGCCGATGACTTATCATGTGGGTAAACGGCGTGACGGGCGGAAAGTGGAAATATCAGATTTGCAACTGCAGGACAAAATCAGTCATGCAATCGAGCGAAAACAATCTATGGTGATGCCGCGGGTTTCGGCGCAGATGGAATCGAAGGACCGGATACGCTCGGCGATGATTGCACCGATTATGCGCAGCAGCGGGTGCTTCGGGCTGTTGTATGTTGATAATGCGATGGTGCACAAGCATTATGCCTTGAGCGATTTGGACTACCTGATGGTAATCGCGATGCACACGGCGGCGATACTCAAAGGGCTGTTGGATATTTAAATCAGGGTATAGGGTGTAGGGTTCAGGGTTCGGATATAGGGGGAGATTGTCGGGGGCGTTGTTTTGCGTTAAAATACCTTTCAGTGGAACTGGGGCGGGACAAAGTAGTTGGTGAAGTAGTCGCTCGGCTGAAGACTGCAAGAGAAGGGGGGGTAGTTAAAGTCGAAGGGACGTGGGGGTCGTTTGCGCCTTTATTGGTCAGTTACATATCAGGGCAGACTAAAAGGTTGATTTTGTATGTCCGGCCTCATATCGACGATGCGGATAAGGCGAGCGACGACTTGACGGCGTTCGGGGCTAAGGATGTTCAGCCTTTGTCTGTATGGGAGGGGCCTGAGTCGATAGCGGATGCGACGGATGAGGTTAGAGCCGAGCGAGCTCAGCTCGTGACCCGTGTCTCGGCCCTGGTGTCTCGTAAAGACAAGAGCGAATTGATAATAACGGCTGGGGTTCAGTCGCTGCAGCAGCCAGTGCCGAGTCCGGAGGCGCTCGAGGAAGGCTCGATTACGTTAAAGACCGGTTTGGAATTATCGCCGGATGAGCTAATTAAATGGCTGGTCGATAACCAGTTCGAGCGGGTCGATAAGGTCGATATGCCGGGTCAGTTCGGCAGCAGGGGCGGGATTGTCGATGTTTATACAGCGCTGGTGGAGGGTATAGACGGCGAGAACCGAGCGGGTCAGGCGCTGCGCGTGGAGTTTTTCGGGGACGTGGTTGAGAGTATTCGCAGTATCGACCTTGATACTCAGCGGTCCAGCGGGACTGTCGAGGCGGTGCGGATTATATCGCCGGTGACGCGAGGTGAAGATAACAGGATTTTCGTGGATATACTGCCGGCGGATGCGCTGATTGTGCTGGAGGAGCCGAATGATATCGGCGAGGTTGCGACGGTTTATCTGGAACGGGCGGAGAAAGGTGCGAAGCTGTTTTCGTGGAAGGAGATTTATGAAGGTATGGCGAAGTTCGCGCAGCTTAGGATTTCGCGGTTCGCGGGGCAGGATGAAGGCGATTATTTGAAGCTCGACGTGAAGAGTGTTCAGCGGTATCAGCCGAGCTTGAGTACGGCGTGGGCGGGGCATAAGGAGGCGCTCGGTGAACTGGTCGAGCAGGCGCGGGGCGGCAAGAAGGTGTATCTGTACTGTGAGGCGGCGGCGGAGATTGGGCGGGTCAAAGAGATAATCGAGACCGGCGGAAAAAGTGTGCCGAAGAATCTCAATTTGGTCAGCGGGTTTATCAATCAGGGTTTTGTGATTGATTCGCTCGATACGATAGTCATCAGCCATCATGAATTATTCGGGCAGTTTGCGCTGCGGCGGCGGTACCGGCCTATGCGGGTTAGCGCGCCGGTCGATACTTTAGAGGATTTGCAGGTCGGTGACTACGTGGTGCATGCGTCGTACGGAATCGGCAAGTATTGCGGGATTACGACGATTGCCGGCAAGGAAGGGGCGGGAGAATATCTGACGTTAGAGTTTGCGGACAGGGTGAAGGTGCAGGTATCGACGGAGAATATTCATCTTGTCCAGAAGTATATCGGGACCAGTCCGAAGCGGCCTGGCTTGAGTAAAGTGGGGGCAAAAAAGTGGCTTCGCCAGAAGAAGAGAGTAGAAGAATCGGTAAAAGATATGGCGGCGGAGCTGCTGGAGCTTCAGGCGAGGCGGCAGGCGGCGGGGGGTATTGCATGCGGAGCGGATTCGAGCTGGCAGGTGGAGTTCGAGGAATCTTTTGCGTACCAGGAAACGGCGGACCAGACGACGGCGGCGGAGCAGATAAAGACTGATATGCAGCAGCAAATAGCAATGGACAGATTACTTTGCGGGGACGTTGGGTACGGTAAGACCGAGCTTGCGATGCGGGCGGCGTTCAAAGCGGTTGAAAACGGCAAACAGGTGGCCATATTGGTTCCGACGACCGTGCTGTGCGTGCAGCACGGCAGGACGTTTAGAGAGCGGTTTGCGGATTTTCCGATTTGCGTCGAGGTGCTGAATCGTTTTCGGACGGTGAGAGAGGCGCGGGACGTAATAGAACGAACGAGGAAAGGAAAGGTGGATATTCTTATCGGGACGCATCGGCTGCTCAGCAAAGACGTCGGGTTCAAGGATTTGGGATTGCTGATTATCGACGAGGAGCAGCGGTTCGGCGTCAGGCATAAGGAAAAGCTGAAGAAGATGCGCGTCAATGTGGATATACTGACGATGACTGCGACACCGATACCGCGAACGCTGCACATGTCACTTTTGGGACTGCGTGACATCAGCTCACTGGGCACGCCGCCTTTAGACAGAAGGGCAGTTGTGACACAGGTCGGGCGGTATGAGCCTTCGCTGGTTAAGACGGCTGTTTATCGCGAGCTGAATCGCCAGGGGCAGGTGTTCTTTCTGCATAATCGCGTCAGGAGTATTGAGAAGAGGACGTGGGAGCTGCGGCGGCTGTTCGGCGATGAAAGAATCAAATTCGATATCGCGCACGGGCAGATGAGTAAGCGGCAGCTCGAGACGGCGATGATAAATTTTGTATTGGGTAAGACGGACGTGCTTATTTGCACGACGATAATCGAATCGGGACTGGATATTCCGAACGCGAACACGATTTTTATAGATGATGCGGATAAGTTCGGATTAGCTGAGCTGCACCAATTGCGAGGCAGGGTGGGGCGGTATAAACATCGTGCGTATGCGTATATGCTGCTGCCGAAGAGCCGCTCGATAACGCCGGTCGCGGCGAGACGGTTAAAGGCTATCGAAGAGTATTCCCATCTTGGTGCGGGGTTTCGCATTGCGCTTCGGGATTTGGAGATACGCGGGGCTGGTAATATCCTGGGTGCGGAGCAAAGCGGCCATATTCAAATGGTGGGCTATCAGATGTATTGCGCGCTGTTGGCAGCGGCGGTGAAAAAGTTGCGCGGCGAACCAGTCGAAGAAGTGCCGATGGTGACGATTGATTTGGGTTTCGCGACGTACATACCAAGGAATTATATCCCGACCGACCGCAGCAGGATGGAAGTCTATCGCAAGATTGCTGTGGCGAAAAGTGCGGAGGATGTGAAACAGATAGAGGCGGAGCTTGACGATATGTATGGGCAGGCGCCGGATGAGGTGAAGTTGCTTCTGGAATTGGCCCGGCTTCGCATAGCTGCCGCCAGGCGCGGGATAAAAAGTGTTGTAGCTTTGGGAAATAATCTGGTATTTTCATTCAACAAGAATGCCCGGATAAACGTCGATGAGCTTTTTACAGGTACGCAAGGCAGGGTGGATGTAGTCGAGCCGAGGACTGTTTATCTGCGGTTGAGTAAGAATTACTTTGAGCAGAATACACCGATGACTTTGTTGCGAAAGATACTTAATACAGAGAGGAATACAAAATGCCAGAAATAAAGGCGGAAAGGGCAGCTATGAGACCGGCTGGCGGACGATTATTGTTTCCGTTGATATCGGGGATTTGCGTTGTACTGTTCCTGATATTTCTTGCCGTGATTTATGCCGCAGGTATCGAATTGCAGGTTTCGGACTGGCTTTTGATTGGGATTATTCTTCTGATTGGAAGCTGCCTTATATTGATATTGCCGCTGGTGTTTCGCGAGGCCGCATTAAAATGTCCAATCCGAATATATTATTCCGTCGTGGCACTGTGGGTTCTGATGTTTGCCGTGGGCGGCGTCCTGATACTGGGTGCTATTATCCCATCCGAGACCGAGCTTGCGGAGAGATTACTATGCAAGGTTAACTTGAAAAAACTGGAAGTTGTTATTGATTACTATGCAGAAGGATCGAATGGGTCGTATCCCGACCCTTCTAAATGGTGTGATTTGTTGGTAAAGCGGAGCAATATTCCGCCGGATTTCTTTGTGTGCAGGTCTGCAGCACCGGCAAGATGTCATTATGCTATGAACCCGAACTGTGAGCCTAATTCACCGGGTGATGTTGTGCTGCTGTTCGAGACCAAAGGGGGATGGAACCAGTTCGGCGGGCGGGAGCTGATGACGTTCGAGAACCACAAGGGTGAGGGTTGTAATATTTTGTTCAATAATGGGCGTGTTGTGTTTGTCAAACCCGAAGATGCCGGGAAACTGAACTGGGGGAGGAAGGTTGAGGAAGCAGCGGTGGAATTGAAGGTTGGGGACGAGGCGCCGGGGTTCAGTCTTGTGGACCAGGATGGTGAAACGGTGAGTCTGTCTGATTTTGCGGGTAAGAAGGTGCTGGTCTATTTTTATCCGAAGGCCGGTACACCCGGCTGTGCCAAACAGGCGTGCAGCGTCAGAGATTCTACAGAAGAATTAAAGAAGGCGGGCGTGGTTCCGCTGGGCGTCAGTCCGGATGAGCCGAACGAGCAGCGGCAGTTCGATAAAGAATACTCACTGGGGTTTCGGCTATTAAGCGATACGGACCATAAAACGGCCGAGGAGTACGGCGTGTGGGATGAAAAGGAAATCGGCGGAAAGAAAATCGGGGGAATTATCCGCTCGTCTTTTTTGATAGATGAAAAAGGCAAGCTGCTCGGCGTATGGTATAACGTCAGGCCGGAAGATACGGTGCCGAAAGCGATGGAAGCGCTGAAGCAGTTGAACACGAAGACATCTGGAAGTGAATAACTTCAAATATGATAGCCGGGGGTTTTATGTTGCCAGGATGATATATGTTTAATTCAATAATTGAATTTTTCAAGAGTGCGGTTTCGGAGCAAATTGTCGGGGACCCCGTGTGGGCGACGACAGCCCTGATTGGCCAGCTCGTGTTTGGCGGAAGATTTGTTCTTCAACTGATAGCCAGTGAATACAGGCGGAAATCTTATGTTCCGGTCAGTTTCT
>CAYSTP010000046.1:0-14378 GCA_964434085.1 uncultured Pirellulales bacterium | reverse complement strand
GGTCCTGAGGGTCAGAGCTGCTTATTGTGATTTGCTTATTTATCGGCGGGTAGTATACATCATCGAGCATATAGCTTCCCGGTGCGATTATTATGATATCGCCGTCTTCGGAATCGTCGATTGCGGTCTGAATATTGGTATATTCTCCGGGCACATGAAGGATATTCGGAGCAACAATTTCGACAACCACATTTCTGTTAGAGTTCATAGTGGCTGTGTTCTCAAGTCCGACCGTCTCGTCGTCGTCGGCTCCAGTCCAGTGCGCCACGTTCATCATAGGGTTAGGGTTGTTCGGCACGGCAAAGAGTTGAACAACCTCGCCGGATTCGTGGAGAGTTCTGCCCGGATGTTCGACCCTCTGACTTTCAGCGTTAATGTAGTCTATATGGCCGTTATTAGTGCTGACATCTGTATACAGGTAGAACTGACCATCCGGCTCAAAAGATACCACTATCTCTTTGTCGGTGTTCATAGTCACGACATTACATGGGTCAGCTGTATTGGGCACCTCGTCTGCCCCGGTCCACTGGGAGACCTCGAAATCATCGTCAGGAATAGCTGTCAGTTTGACTTCAACACCTCGTTTTACCGACATGGTGTTCGGCTCGTTACGGGCTATAAATGATTCGAAGCCAAAACCCTCGGCCTTCAGGATGCCGTTTGCATCGAAACCCGCGTCATACTCAACCCTGATGGTCAACTGGTAATATTGGTCGGCTATACTTGTGGCCGGATAATGGTAGCCTATATCGACCGTACCTGTGTCTTCAACACCATCGATCCTAGTCGTAAGGTCAAATCCAACCTGAGAAATCAGGTCGCTCGCATTGCCTACTCCGTTATCGACAAGATTACTTGTATTAACCTGACCTGTGGCTACATGCTTCAGAAAATATACAAGTTCGTCTCCACCAGTCGAAACAAAGGGATTTTCCTCGTCCCAGTTGCCGGCAAGGAAATATACGGCATTAAAAGCCGGGTCTTCAATAAACACGTCGTCTTCGCCCCCCTGGACATCGCTATACTCGACATCGACAAGTGCATACGGGTCGAATACTGAGCCGGTGACCCTTCCGACCGCAATCTGAGGTCCTTCCGGAGCGCTGTTGTTATAAACGATACTGTTCTCCAACTGTACATACGAGAAAAACTCGGCGCAGCTTATACCCCCGCCGCTGCCGGAGCTGCCGACAACACTATTGTCAGCTATGGTGCAGTTATTAACATCGGCCCAGGCGCCCATGTGGCAAAACATGCCTGCACCTTCTCTGGTTGCTTCGTTTTCGGTTATAAGGCAGTTTACAAATTTCTTGGGGGTGTTGTCGAAACCATTGAAGTACATAGCGCCGCCTATACCAGCAATGCCGCCGGCTTCATTGCCCCTCATAACACAATCTATCATCCTGCCGGTAGTATCCCAAAGAGCCATGCCCCCTCCGATGCCGGCTCCGGTCACAGCGTCATTATCACTTATTGTGCTGCTAACCACGTTGATATCACAAAATGCACCATTAATACCCGCACCTTCTTCGGCACTGTTATTGCTGAGGTCAGAGCTGATTAGGTCAAAATCTGTTTCGTCCATATAAACGCCGCCGCCAAAATCCGCAGCATTATCGGTCAGCAGCGAATCAGAGATGCTAACAGCGGTGGCAGCGGGATGGCTGATGTCACCAGCAAATATACCACCGCCTCTACCGTTGCACTGGTTGTTGGAAATTCGAGAGCCCTGGATAGAAAGAGTATGTCCATCCCTGTAGTAAATTCCGCCGCCATTATTGCCGGCCGTATTGAACGATATTTCACAATTCGTCAAAACTGCACCGCTGCCGCCCAGAGCAAAATAAATACCACCGCCTTCATCACCGGCAATATTCGAACCGATAACTCTTGTATCTATTATCGAGACGGCACTGCCTGCAAGACCGTGATATATACCGCCCCCCCGTTCTGTGCCACCGTAATAACTTGCAGCTGTGCAGCCGCTGATAGTACAGCCTTCAATTAGTGCGGTACTACCGTAAGCCAGGTATATACCACCACCAAAAGAGTTGCCAAAACTGACGTTATCGGTTGGATACCCGGCTGAAGCGGAACATCCCATGAATTCACAGCCGCGTATGATGGGACTACTTGCGGCATCGCAGTAAATACCTCCACCGAAACCGTGTCCCGCTGCGCCGCCTGGTCCGCCGTTTGGGTCACCGCTGTTGCCGCCGACGGCGGTACAACCTTCCAATATGCAGTTTAGTATCGTCGGGCTCGAACCGAGACAAATCATACCTCCGCCCCGGCCGTCACCGCCGGGACCGGCAGGAGTGGGTGGATTGTTTGGATCGCCCGGTATACCGGGTCCGCCTGGTGTGCCCGTTGGGCCCAATGCATTGCCGTCGCGTATTGTCAGACCAGCTACTATGCTGTTGGTATCCTCCCCACTTATGAACCAAAAGCCCCTTGTAAGATCACGGCAGTCTATGATTGTAGATGTTACGATGCCAGGGTCGTTCGGGTCGATGCTGCGAACGGTAATTCCAGGCTTCATAACAAGATTAACATTACCCGTTCCGCTGTACTCACCCGGACTTATCACTACAACATCACCAGCGTTAGCGGCGTCAATCGCAGCCTGAATTGTGGAATAATGACTGGGTACAGCCAGAGTTCGCGGACCCTGTCTGAGCGTCAAAGACGCAGTAGGTGAGTAGGCCGTCGTATTATGGCTCGCAGATTTGTCGCGGACCTGGAACCGGAATTTGTATGTGTTGCCGATTGTGAAGAAACCACCGCTCGGCCTCCAGGTTGAGCTGTCCTGCCAGCCGCTCTGGGTTATAGGAGAGTCATTTATGTCAGATGCATAGAAAGAGTATTCAACGTTGCTCTCATCGCTGGCCTCCTTGGCCCGCATGGTGATTATAATAGGAGTCAGGCGGATTGCCTGCGGCTTGGCATCCCAAACAGGCGGGTCCGGGAAAGGCGAGGAGGTATCAGTGCCGGAATCGGTGGTAGCTGACCTCTGGACAGACCAGTCTGTCTGATTATTTACATCATCGCGTGCCCTGACTCTGAATGTGTATTCGGTCCCTTCGGCAAGCCCTGTTGCAGCATAAAGAGTTCCGCTTTGCCAGCCGCTGTCGAAGGCCGAATCAGTAACGCACTCGAAGTAATATTCAATCTCGCCGCGGTCTTCGGCCTCTTTAGCCTCCATGGCGATGGTCTGAATACCCGTTGCCTTGGGCTGGCCCCAAGCAGCCCATTCGGCTGGGTCGGGCATAGGCGGAAAGATATCCAACGCAAGGTCTCTAATCGCTGTCCCGACGTCTAACCTGCCCCCTGTTACACTGAGGCTTTCAAAAGCAGCCACAGGGTCAACCATATCCAGTAATTGGTTCTTGACATCGATATAACTCAAGGTAGGGTCGTATGATAGCAGCAAGGCGCAGGCCCCTGAGACATGCGGTGCCGACATAGATGTACCTTCTATGGAATTATAACCGCCGCCCAGCCAGGTACTTAGTATTTCCCCATCAGGGTCTATCCAGGGTAGTTCACCTCCCGGCGCCGCAAGGTCAACGGATATTCTGCCCCAGTCTGAATAGCTGGACATGGTGTCCGTGTCAGTAGAGGCCATAACAGAGATAATGTTATTCAGATTATAGCTTGACGGATAATGCGGAATCAAATCGTTATCAACAGAGTCGTTCCCGGCCGATGCGACAAAAATTACGCCGGCGTCCTGCGCATCAGCTATGGCATCTCTGAGCATCTGCGAATAAGTGGTCCCACCCCATGAAGCGTTTATCACTCTGGCTCCGTTATTAACAGCATACTCAATAGCAGCTACGATTTCAGCTGTAAGGGCCCCGCCGTCATCAGCAAAAATCTTTAACGCCATAAGCCTAACGTCCCAGCAGACACCAGTAACGCCCATTGAGTTGTTGCCTACAGCCCCGATGGTACCTGATACGTGAGTGCCATGACCATCCGCATCCATAGGGTCAGAATCACCATCGTCAGGGTTCTCCCCTTCGGCACCGGGAAAATCATAACCGTAAATATCATCCACATAACCATTTCCATCATCATCAACATCAGGGTCACCGAAGAACTCGGCTGTATTCATCCACATATTCCCCTGCAGGTCCGGGTGGTTGTAATCGACACCCGTATCGGTAACAGCAACGATTATTTGGCTGTCGCCTGTTTCAATGTCCCAGGCCTGCTCAACTCCGACGTCGGCCCCGACAGTACCACCCGTCTGGCCTACGTTTCGCATACCCCACAGCTCACCAAACAGCGTGTCGTTCGGCACAAGATATAGTTCGTACCTGTAGTTCGGCTCGACAAACATAATGCCAGGGGTAGAGGCATACGGAATAATCATCGATTCAACACACTGGCCCGCAGGAAGCTTTACCAATGCCCAGCCTGGTATCCTCCCATATAGGTGTACGACCGTACCTCCACCGGCTGCGTCAAGAATATTTTGTCTTGCGGCTTCCCGCACGGCCGGGTCCGGGCTGTCAAGGCCGAATCCGACGTTGGCAAAACGAACGAGCAGCTCACCCTGCCTGTAGGGCCCCAAACCACCCGCAAACGAAAAACCGCAGATAAGTACGAATACTGTAACAGATAGGAAGAGTCTATTCTTCATTTTGACCGCTCCTTATACGATTGAGCATCCTGATAAAGCCAATGGCTCCAGGAAGCTATGCTTCCATACAAACACCCCATATCCATTATTGACCCACAAGCGGGTTTATTCTTACAGTGAATCCGCAAAATCCTAATAACGACGTTCATAAACCACCGGCCGCTCATTAGAAGCTGTTTTTCAACTCGGCTACTGCGTCTGCCTCAACTTCCTCCTGCAGGATAATGGTCGGCTTGACCAGAATCAGCAGTATTTTGTGGTCCTTGACCTTACTGCGATTACTAAACGCCCTGCCGAGAATCGGAATCCTGCTGAGCACAGGTACGCCCACCTCTTTATCCACCTCGGCACCGAGCTTCTGGCCGCCGAGCAGCAGAGTACCGCCGTCCGGCACGTTCACGCGCGTTCTAACCTGCGCGGTTTCGACTTCCGGAAATTGGATGGTATACGTGCCGCCGGCTCCGGGTATATCGCCAAAGGCGGGCAGGCTAATTACCTGGTTCCTGAAACCGAGGAAATCATCCAGCCTCACATCTATATCGAGCAGCACGTGTTTCTTGTCCGGCGCGATTGTCGGCGAAATATTGAGGATTGTTCCCGATGTTACCGAAGCGTCAGCGTAATTAACGGTGACCAGACCACGCGCAGCCTCGCCGCTTTCACGGCTTTCAACTTCTATATCGCGGGCGTATCGCAAAACCTTCTGAACCCTGAAAGTCGCCGATTCACCACTGAGCACTGTCGCCTTGGGAGCGGTGATTAAGGTAGAATCTCCATAAGCCTGGGTGGCGTTAAGCACAAAGCTTACCTGCAGGTCGTCAAGAATAGTACCATAACCACCGGTTAGTGTGCTCGCCACAATACCCCCAAGCGAGCCTTCTATGCCGGTGGCGGCGGGAGAAGCTAAGACCGCCGAATCCTGGGTAAACGATATTTCACCCAACTTACCGCCCGGATTGTACAGGATATCCACATCCAGACCTATATCTTCAAGGAAGTTCTCGCGGACCTTAAGGAAACGTGTTTCAATAGCAATCTGATAGCCGTGAGCCTTCCGCAGCTCTTCCAGAAGCGAGGAAACCTGGTTATGCACATCCGCCGTCTGGCGAATGCTGAGCAGCCGATTACCGTAACTGGTAATAGTGCCCTCGCCGCCGGCGTTAAACCAACTATCAGGAAGAACTGTGTCCTGTATGAGCAATATCAAGTCGTTAATCCTGGTGAGTCGTTCCTCACGAAGTTCATCACGGCCTAATGTTTCTTCTTGGCCCTGGTCCTGGAAGCCGCCGCTTATGTCGGTGACACCACCACCAGCGCCGCCAGCGCCTCCGCCGCTGATATCGGTCCGGTATTCGGCGGGCACTCCAATCAGGTCGGTAACGTCATAGACAAGGGTAATCAGGTCGGCGGGGATTGATTCTTTGGTTGCGATTGTAATTATACCGTTTTCAATACCGTAGCCGAGCTCGGCAAAGCCGCCGGAAACAGCCTCCAACAGAAACTTCAGGGCCGAACCCAGCTTAACCGAAGAAATCGGGTCCATGTTAATGGCCGTACTCTGGTCGATATCAGCGTTGTCATACAAGTCTCGCCAGATGGGGACAATCTTCAGCGGCGGGTCAACCGAGTTGCGTAATATCTCAAGTGCCTCGCCGAAGGGCATATCCGGACTCAGTTCCGACAAATCCACCACCTGCTCCAGCTGCTCATAGATTCTGGCGGTGGCGGGGTCCTGGCCTATTGCCTCTTTGGGAACACGCCTTGCCGAAATCTCAAGCCAGTCTTTTGATATGGTCACTTCCTTGGGATATGGGATTTCACTCCTGCTGGTCTCGAGCAAAAGATTCGCTTTCTCGCGCTGCCGCTCTTTGACCACTTTAAGCTGCTCTTCGAACGCGATGGTATCCTCGAGTGTGTCCTTCATAATTAACGCCTGCTGATTGAGCGGGTCTATCGCAATGAGGCTTTGAAGCTGGCCGAGAGCCTCTTTGTAGCGCTGTTGTTTCTGATAAGCCAAGGCGTTACCCTTCAATTCCCCGATTCTGTTCTTTCTGTCTTGTTCCATCTGGTCACGGATTTCTTTCTGCGCCTGCTCGGCGGCGATTCGCGCGGCCTGGGCGGCCTGGGTCTGGGCAGCACTTTGGGCTAAGGCGATTTCATCCCGCATACGCTGCAATTCTTCGCCGTACCGCTCAAACTGCTCCTGGCCGAGGTGCAACCGGTTCTTGTTCACAATATTCTGGGCATACTCGATTGACTTCTTTGCCTGGTCGAATTCATTTTCGCTCTGATAGCTGCGTGCTTTGGCCAGCGCATCGTTAACCACCGCCTCGGTATGCGATCGCAGGATATTCTGCCTGCGTTTGATAACCTCGATATAGCCGCCGTCTCCTTCAGGCGCCTGGGGAGCCTCGGTAACAGGCTCGGCAGTAACGGCGGAAACCCCGATGCCGACGTCATAACCCGGCTGAGCAGTGACCGGCTCTTCGACAGCAGCTAACCCTGCCTCCATAGCCGTCTGGTCCGCAGCGCCAAAAAGCTCCTCTTCTATTTCAGCGGCGCCAGGCCGAGTGTAATCCGGCTGCTGCATTACCCGCTCAGCCAGAGCCGTATCGATTTTGACCAGGTAATCTTCAGCTCTGCTGCCGACAGGAGCAACCATCAGACCGCTCTTTGAAATCTCAAGAAATCCTGCTCTTGCCTTTTCGAGCTCACCGGCATTGTAGTAGTCAATACTTTGATTGTACAACTGCGCTATTTCGGCCTGACGCACAGCGGCTTCATCACTGGTCGCAGCCAGTCCTCGTTCGACAATTTGCTGCGTCTCGGCGGTAAGATACTCGCTGTCGCGCACCTGCTCAAACAAGACTCTTGCTTCAGCAAGTCTTCCCTCAGCCAGCAATTGCTGGGCCCGAGCTATATCACCGGAGACGCGGTCAACTTCTGCAGCAGCGGCATGTGCCTTTTCGAGCAGAGCATTGAGCCTGTCTCTCTGTTCTGAGCCAAGATACTCCTCGTAGTCCTTGGCCATGAGAAAAGACTGTTCAGCAGCCTTGTAGTAGTGACGCTCATACTGCTCCAACCCTATCTGCATCCACCTTGCAACAAGTTGCTCAACGAGCTTCTGCCGGTCCTGCTGGCCGTTGGAGCAGATGGCCACCGACGGTATCAGCATTGCGGCAAGAAAGGCTACAATTAAGGTAATAAATATGGTGTTATGGCCGTTGGATTTGACTGTGTATAGTACCCTTTCCAAAGCACAATCCTCCTTAGAAAAAAGGATATCAAGTTAAAAAGCACAAGTTTTTTCACCCACCCATCTAAAACCACCCACAGTTTTCAGAAGGGTCTGACCTTCATCAGAATCTATTCTAACTATAACAGGGTACTTTTTCAAGTAAAAAATTAAGTGCATCGCAGACCAGGACCGGTCGGCTACGGCGTCCCATATTATCGGAAAAACACGTGATTACCGGCATTTAATATGAGACTATAAGCCCAGTCTTACTATGGACTTAGAAGAAAAAACAACGAGGAATGCACTCGAATTTCACCCGAAAACCTGTTTATCGGCTACTGTTAGCCCATCGTTGAGCATCCTGGTCATTCGAGAGATGCTACATAGGCGGTTATAAGCCGGAGTCCTTCGTGTCCCAGCGAAGCTCCCAGCGTCTCTGTTGCTCGTCTATCATTCGCGACAGCTCCTGCAGCCTTTCGCTGTGTTGGTTGTAAAGCTCCTCGTCTATATCCGCCCGATAGTTCTGCAGAGTGTTACGGGCATTTTGCACCACAGTCTTGGCAAGACTGAATTCAGCCTTGCCGATGTGTCCGGTCACTTTGGTCTGGGCATCACGCATTACGGCTTTAAGGTAGTTTTGTTTTATGTTGCTTTTATCTGTAAGGCTTTGTTCAGGTTTGTTACCAAACCGTTCGGGTCCGAGACCTCCAGGGACAACAGGTTGATTTGCCTGTTGCATCCGCGGCGTTTGTTGCTCTGGGGGCACAACAGATGCCATAGAATCTGAATCAGTATCAATTTTATTTTCACTGCCTGTTCTTGAAGGCCAAAGTTTTTGCTTCGACCTGTCCCTATGCTCAACAGGCTTTTGTTCTATCCGGGCTAAATACTCCTCGGCAGTCTTACCCATACTCGGAACATACAATCCGCTCGATGCCACAACGGCAAAGCCCTCTCTTGCTTTCTCGAAGTTGCCTTGCTTATACTCCCTGCGGCTTCGTTTATACAGGTCAGCCATGAGCCGTTTCTGCTCTGCAATCTTGGCTTCAACTCGCTGGAGTGTCAATTTTACTCTGTTTTCTTCCTCTTGATTGAGTACCCTGCTTTTTGCCGCCTCATGAAGGTATGCTTTCGCTTTGAGAAACTCTCCTTCTTCGATAAGTCTGCCGGCTTTGTCCACGTTTTGCAACAAGCGCGTCCTTTCGAACGTGGCCTGTTCAATCTCTTCAAGCAATATCTCGATATTCCGTTTTTGCTGCTCGTTGAAATACGGCTGGTACTGCTGAACCCGCAGCAGTGAATCCTCCGCCTGTGCGTAGAGTCGGCGGTCACATTGTTTTTCTGCAACCGCAATCCAATTGTCCACTACCTGATTTACCACACGGTTAGCGCCGGTCCGCATGTCTTGAGCCGCGGCCGGCCAACACAGATACGCCGGTGCCAGGACTACAAAACCGAACCGGACCATCCACGCTACTGCTCCAAAAGTTCTACCTGCCAGCGCTTTTTTCATAAGCGCTCACCTCCTGTCTGCAACCTTTAAGGAAAGAATTGATTTATACTCAGCTAACCCATAATATTGCCGCATTCTATATTATCTTCGGCAAATGAGTTTGAGTCAATGAACAAAAATAGAACTGAGCAACCTTTGATAGTCGCCGTGGAGACGTCCGGGCGCCGTGGTTCGGCGGCCCTGGCATCCGGCGAAAAACTCCTGGCGCAAAGCGACTTTTCCGCACCAATGCGCCACAGCAGCGAGCTGTTTCCTGCGATTGAAGGGCTGCTCGCGCGTTTTGGAAAAAAGCCGTCTCAAATAGACCATGTTCATCTGTCCATAGGCCCGGGCAGCTTCACGGGTCTGCGTATTGCCGTTACCTTTGCCAAAACGCTCGCCCTGGCAAACTCGGCTAAGGTGGTCGCAGTGAGCACGAGCGATGTGATTGTTTCAAATATCACCGCAACAACAACCGACAGTCGCCCGACAAAACCGGATTATGACAGGTTTGCAACAATCCTCGATGCAAAAAGAGGGCAGTTTTTCGTTGCCGCGTATGAGCGCACAAAGAAACCTGTTGGTGATACGGACTGTAAAACACCTTTAAACGGCTATGAAAAGATATTACCCGACTGCCTGATGACGACCGAACAGTTTCTGGAAAGATTTGCAGATTCTCGGCCTGCAATGGGTCTGCTTGGCGAAGGACTGGTCTACTACGCGAATAAATTCAAGGCGGCCGGAATAGATGTTATCGACCAGCAATACTGGTGGCCGCAGGCATCCAACGTGCACCAAATTGGTTGGAACAAAAGCCTCAACGGTGACTTTACAGAGCCCCTTGCGTTGCAGCCTATGTATCTGCGTCAGCCGCAGCTTGGCGTCAGCCGTATGCGTAGAAACGATTAACGTCGATTAAACCCACAACTTATACAGCCGAGACTCTATCAATTGTCGTTACCCAGGGGCTCAACATTTACACCGGTAACGACCTGTTGGTATCTTTGTATTGCCTTTTCGTAGGCCTGTCTTCGGGCCGTGTTTATACTCTCACACTGGGCCTGCGAACGAGTCGAAAGGCTTCCCAGCGAGGCCGTCCGGCTTGTAGTGTCGTTGCTGAACCCGCCTTCTGTATTGGGGGACTGAGGCAGCGGCTCCGGCTGGACAGGACATTCCAGATAAGCCGGTTCCGGCGGCGGGTCAATCTGTGCACCAGATGTTTCAGCAGCACCCAGCGAGGCAAGGTATCGGTCAACGGCAGCCAGATATGGGTCGTGGTAAGTTTCTGTCCTACAACCACTTAACACAAGTATCAGTAAGGCAGCTATAGCCAATCGCATTTTATATGTCCTCACGCTGACAGTAAGTTTCCATTTTTTACACTAATATTTATACGAAACGAATTATGTTCAGGTCGTGGGCACAGAGCAATAATAGATAGCGAGACAAAACAAGTGCAGTTGAACAAGCGACTGGAGACGAAGGGAATCGAACCCTCATTTCGGCGATGCGACCGCCACGTGCTCCCGTTACACCACGTCCCCGAAATAACAGTTTTGTCTTACCAGCGTATGCGTCATTTTATCAAAAAACCGCCGGTTATCAACTGTTTTCGTAAACCGGTTTGAAAGCTGGGCACAAAATCAACAAGAAATCTGGAAAGCTGCGGCGACCTTAATGTTCGCTGCCGCAACTTTCAGTAGAAACACTCTTTGAACAAGCTTCCTGGCCGCCCCAATAGCTTTCAGGCGGACCAAGATAGCTGCGTTTGAGGCCGCCGGTATCCACGATTAGTTTTTGCAGCACGACACCGGGGTCAACCATCCACACTTTGAGAGTATGATAACCTACTCCCGACAGCGTATGGGTGCTTTTGACTTTATAAGCGTTGTTTCTCACTGAATTTTCCCACTTTGCGTTTCCGTTGTCGGCATTAAAACCTTTGGGCACGATGTTAAGGATTTGGGGCGGCTGGTCGTCAAACGACACGGCGAATCGCAGGCCCCTGTCGGGGAGAAAATTCAATGTGGGAGCGACAATCGTCTCGACCTTAATCTTGCCGGGATTGAATAGATACATTTTATACTCTAAGCACGGAGAGTTTTGCGGCGGCTGTACACTTTCGGCGGTTACGGGAAATATCGCCATGGCGGATAAGGTCCGCCCATAATCTTCGATTTTTTCCCAGCGAACCTGGCCGGCATCGACCTTTTTTGTGTAATGCTCGGGTTCTATCGAAACGTAGCCATTGGTCTCTACAAAACCCTCTATGGAATCCCTTTTGGGTTCTGCGGGGTTAAATGCATTGATTTTAACACTTACCTCTTTTCCGTCAGAGCCGGTAATCTTAACGGAACCATCCGCTTTGCCCTTGGGAACTTTGCTCCAGTCAATACTAACCAAAATGCGAAGTTCCTTATCAATTGTTCCCTGTGTTTTGCTCAACGAAATCCAGGATTCGCTCGGTTTTGCTGAGAATTCGAACGGCTCCTGTCCCCGATTAAACACCTCAATATATCTATCCTGCCGGTCAAATACGTTCAACTCCGGCAGAACCGGCTGTCCCGAAGCACCAGGCCATACCTCCTCGGAACCCTCGATTGCTACAGCCATATCAGCCTTAGCCGGAACGTCAATCCTTTTAACCTCAGGCATTATATTTTTGGGTGGATTATCCCAAGAGGTGTAACCAATGTGCGTCTGGTCCATCATATGGTTCCACTTGCCGTTTGTCATTTTCTTGTTGTAGTATTCTGAGAGCTCTGCATCAGCCTTAAACAGTGCTTCGGCCTTTTCAGCAAGTTCGTTTGTACCGGCGCGTTTTTGGCTGGCGTATAAGTGATTCTTTCTGGCAATTATATATAGTTCCGTGACTATGGCACTTGCCTTGGTCGGATGGAGAACAAGCTGGAAAAACGCGTCCCTGGTGTTGTCAGGTAAGCCGGCATAGATTTGTTCGGCCTTGGCCGTGATTTCCTTAAAGTCGGCCAATACGGTCTCGGCCTCTCGATAATCGATGAGGTTAAACGTTGTTGGCTCAAGAAGCTCCGGCTTGCGTCTGCCATTATATTTGGTGTACCTGGACACAATCTCCGCTATGTCTTCGGCGTGCTTTGGTCCGAACTCACGCCGGGCCCAGAGTTCAGTATATTGGGATATTTTTTCCTTCGGCCACTTTTGCGGGTTCCAGGCAAGAGTCAGGAAAAACTCGATAGGAAATTCCATCGGCTTGAGGTCGCCAACATTCACTATCCAGATTCTGTTGGCACCATAATGATAGGCGAGATTCATCTGCTCCCAAATTTTGGGGGTTGGATTTGTATTTATCCATCTGTAGGACCGCGGTCCGCCTACATAATCGAAATGATAATATATTCCCGCCCCGCCGCTTCTGGTTCGCTCCTGCTCGGTAGGCAGACGCCGGATATCGCCCCAGTTATCGTCACACCACAACAGGGTTACATCATCGGGAACCCGCATTCCCTTCTCGTAGTACCCCTGCACTTCCTTATACAATGCCCACACCTGGGGCACTTCCGACAGGTTCGGATTTATCTCTTCTGCTATCATTTTTCTTTGGTCGGCCACAATCTTTTCAAGCAGTGCTACATTATCGCTCTCGGACATCGGCTCATCGCCGTCTCCGCGCATGGCGAGCGTAATAACTTTTTCATAATCCCGGGTTCGGCGAATGCCTTCGAGCCAGAACTCGCGAATAATATCGGCGTTCTTGGAATAATCCCACGTACCTTTCCCATGGCCTCTTTTGCCCCATTCCTTCCACGCCCGCATCATCGGCTCGTGATGCGAAGTTCCCATCACAATTCCATATTCGTCGGCGAGCCTGGGATTTAAGGGGTCGTCTTCATTGAAGCAGCCGCTCCACATCGCCGGCCACAGGAAGTTGGCCTTCAATCGAAGCAAAAGTTCAAAAACTTTGACGTAGAATTTATGGTTGAACCCTCCAAAATTTTCTGATGCCCAGCCGCCTAACGCCGGCCATTCGTCATTGATGAAAATGCCCCGATACTTGACGGCCGGAGGCCCCTCTTGATACGTGCCTGCCTTGATAAACAATGAATCTTTACGCTGTACGGGCACGTCCGCCCACCAGTACCACGGCGAGACGCCGATTTGTTCGGACAGGTCGTATATGCCGTAAATAGTCCCTCTTTTATCGCTGCCTACAATAACAAGTAAGTTCTCACACGCCGACCTCGACACTACTTTGATAATAAACGATTCCCACTTGCCGACAAAATCTTTCTCATTGATTGCACCTTCACTAATCAGGCTGTTAATAATTCTGCTCTTACCGACCGTGCCGATAACAACTGTAATTTCGGAGCAGGAGTTCTTTTCATCGTTTGTGATTTTAGGTAATTTGCCGGTAACACGATTAATATCGGCAGCAAGGTCGTTAACGGCCCGAATTACGCCCGGCCAGTCGTTCGAATCGACACAAAGAACCGCCGTTTGGTCTTTTTGAGCAAGCTGAAAATCGTCTTTACCGCCCAAAGTATCCACATATTTCTGCCGGCCGATAGCCAATACATATTGACCAGAACAAAACAGACACACGGCGGCAAACAAAACAATTTTTGTCATAGTGTTTGTACGCATAATCATTCCGTCCACTCTTTCGAACTTTAACCTGTTACCGAGCAGCTATTGCCTCTGTCCGAATATTGAGGCTAAAAAGGAGCTCAACCGCTTCGAGTCAATTATTATAGTCCCGGAACGCTGCTGTTGTTCTTTAACAAATTGAATTAAAAGCTGCATAAATATCGCGCCGGGCCTCGTATAGCCGCATACGATATAATGAGGTCCCGGCTTCGATTCTCCAGCTTCCTTTTCAAACATCGGCCTGACGCTTTCGGGCGTTATCAGTGAATTGGCATGCTGGAAGATAACCTTATCCATTACTTTATATACTTCCTTGCTTTCTTTGGCTAAGCCGTAATAATCCAGAAGCTGTGCAAGAACATAATTCG
>CAYSTP010000045.1:0-14505 GCA_964434085.1 uncultured Pirellulales bacterium | reverse complement strand
TCGTAGGCGCGGGCGGCGGAGATTTCGTCAGGGAAGTGGCCTAAGTGGATTTTGCGTTTGTTGACGGTGATTCTTGCGCGGTAGGCCTTTTTGCTCGGGCGGTAATCGACGCCTTTGTACTTAGAGGTGCGGCGAGAAGTAATTCTTCTGTTGTAATTGTTCTGGGTAGAAGTGGCTAAACGAAGATTGGCCTTGCGATTGTCGAAGCCGTCGCCGTTTATGTGGTCGATGAAAAGGCCAGACGACGGATGACAGAGGACGGAAGACAGATTTTTTGGGTTGCTTGAAGCCTTGTTCAATTCAAAAGCCATAATGAGGCGGTGCATGTGGAGGTCGCAGCGTATGCCGTTTTGGTATTGGGTGGAGGTGGCGTAGTAAGTCCGGGTGGATTTGCGGGCATACCATTTGTATTTTGAGACTTCGTAGAACATATCCGGGTCAACTTTGGCATACAGGCCTTGCGTCAGCGGGACCAAACGATAGGTGCAGCGGTATCGCAGTTTGCGATATAAAAGGACAGGCAGGACGAGGTATCTATCCAGCCGGTTAGGGATTTTGAGGGTGTAAGAAACCACGGGAAAGCAGGGTTTAGGGTGTAGGGTTTAGTGGACGACGGACGACAGATGACTGACGACCGAAGCTGACCTCCCAATATTCAATAGAAAATAGTCGATATTCAAAAAAATGTGCTCCTCCACTATTGGATGAACCTGCGCGATTTTGCGCTATTTTCAGAAACTTTTGTAAAAAATTCGGCGTAAGTGCTTGCTGGTAAAGGGCGGAATTTTTTTAAGAAAAAAGGTTTTTGGTCTGTACCCCCCTGCGCGATTTTGTTGCATTATCTTGCTACGCAAAAAATACTGCTGATTTTAGGGGTGTTTGGTACGAAAATTGCTCTAAAAAATTCACCGCGGAGAACGCGAAGAACGCAGAGATTTATATAGCTATAGAGGGCACAGAGAAATTGTAAGGATTAAGGATGCTGGATGCTCGACCCGCTTTCGTCAAGACTACGGCGAACAGGGCGGCAGAGGGGGTTTATTGTTTGGCGTTGAGTATGGCCTGGGTGTCCTCGAACGGAACGAGTCCCAGGGTAATGAATTTGACCCTGCCTTGCGGGTCGATGTAGGCTGCGCTGGGTATTCCCCTGGATTGAATCGCCCGGTAGAAATTCGCCATCTGCCCTTCGTCGAACAGAACGGTGTAATTAATTCCGTAGTCGGAGACGAACTTGCGGACCAGTTGCTTGTCTTCATTAGTTACCGCCAGAATCTTCAGGTCGTCCGGGGAAGCCCGTTTTTGCAGCAGAGTCAGGTGGGGTATCTCCAATTTGCAGGGCCCGCACCACGTTGCCCAGAATATAACCAGCACATTTCGGCCTTTATAGTCGCTTAGCCTGTGCTGCTTGCCCTGCAGGTCCATGAGCGCGAAGTCCGGAGCGTCCTGGCCGTACCAGTGCTGAAGCATAGGGTCCCAGGTTCTCCTGGCGCCAACTATCTGTGCTAATGTAGCATCGGTTGCGACGTCCGCAGGTTTAAAAAGCTCCATTTGTCTGCGTTGCTCGCCGGTCAGGGGTGACGTATTTTGGATTCCAGCGCCGGCGTTTGCATCGTACAGTTGTTTAGGTTCATCGAGACTGTGCACTTCGGTTTGGTCGAAACGAGCGACAGGTTTGTACTCGGCAGGCTCTTCGTATGTGCCTTCGGTGTTGCCTTTGCGGCCGAGCGCCCAAATCACCACAGCAGCCAAAACCAATACCGCGACGATTGCCATAGCCATAAGAATCGGTTTGCCTGGTTGCTGTTGTGACACGGTTTTCTCCTGTTTTCAAGCGGTTTCTATAGGTTCTACCCCCAGACTGGGGCCGCAGTTCGATAAATAATGGTATCGGCCTTCGGTGTAGATGCAATCAAATTTTATCCGTATGCTGCGGCAACGAGACGGCAAAAGTAAAGGAATCGGCTTTATATTCGCAACGGCAGGGGAAACGGTGTCGTTATCGGATAAAAAATTCTTTGACAAAGTAATTAGGCTTGCTTAGCCTTGCTGGTTTTGCCGATTCAGAAGATTAGAGACTGTTCTGGTATCTGGAGAAGTTGACCGGAGTCGAAAAGATGAATGCATTGTTTCCCGTGGCTTTAGCCCTTCTGTTCGGGTTCCTCATCGGCAAGCTTGTCGGCAAGATAAAGTTGCCGGCTGTGCTGGGATACCTGATTGCGGGTGTGATATTCGGGCCTTCGCTGTTAGATGTTTTTGAAGAAGATTTGCTGGCAAGGTTCGAGTTCTTCCCGGGCCTGGCCCTTGCCATTGTGGCTTTTGCGATTGGCTCTGAGATGAAAATCAAGACGCTGCGCGGGATGGGCAGCGGCATAGGTATTATAACCCTTCTGGAATCCTTCGGAGCTTTTATTGTAGTAATGCTCGGCGTGTATTTACTGACGGGTAAGCTTTATTTAGCTTTGATATTCGGCGCCCTTGCACCGGCGTCGGCGCCGGCCGGGACGGTTGCCGTGCTCCAGGAGTACAAGGCAAAAGGGCGGTTGACCAACGCATTATATGCGGTGGTGGGTCTGGACGACGGGCTGGCTATAGTAATATTTGCGGTGGCCGCGGCGCTGGCGGAGATTCTCTTTACGGGCCAGAGGGTGTCTGCTGTGAACATGGTTGTCGAACCTGCCGTTGAAATAATCGGCGCCATCGCGCTCGGCGGCGTCATAGGGGCCGCCGCGGGTTATTTCAGCAAAAAACTGTTTGCACAGGAGAGTGTACTGTCAGTTTCTTTAGGTGCAATTTTTCTGTGTGCGGGTCTTGCCCAGTATTTCAGGTGCTCATTGATTCTGGCTAATTTGGCGCTCGGAATGACCTATGTGAATCTTTTCCCTATTTCGAATCGCAAGGCCTACCAGGCTATACAATTCATCTCGATGCCCGTTTATATTATCTTTTTCTTTTTGGCAGGTGCGAATCTGCACATAGGCCTGCTGCCGAAGATGGGGCTTATCGGGCTGGTTTACGCGGTTTGCAGGACTGCAGGGCTGATTGGAGGTTCGTTTGTCGGGGCTGTAATATCCCGACAGGGCAGGATAATCAGAAATTATCTTGGTCTGGGTATTCTGTCACAGGCCGGAGTTGCTATCGGCCTGGCCATGCTGGCCTCGGGACAATTCAGGTCTTTTGGCGGGCAGGGGAATGATATTGCTGTTCTCATACTCAATACTATCTGCGCCACGACGATATTCTTTGAAATCATCGGTCCTATCGGAACTCGCATAGCAATCGGCAAGGCCGGTGAAATAGGAGCTAATGTCACCGAAGGGGATTTGATTGAAACCTATAGAGTAGCTGATGTGATGAGCAAGACTATTCCGACAATAGACGTCGGCACGCCGCTGGCAGAGGTAATAGATGTGGTCAGTAACACCGACTCTTATTACTATCCCGTCGTTGACAAAGACAAGCAGCTTGCCGGTGCGATTACACTGGACGGCATTCGCAAGACATTCAGCACGCAGGAGCTTAATGCGTGGCTGGTGGCCCTGGACATAGCTGAGCCGGTGATAGTGAGCGTCGGGCCGGATATGCCTTTGTCAGACGCTTTTGACAAGGCCCGGCAGGTACGCCTCGAGCATTTGCCGGTAGTTGACGGCAAGGGGGATAACACATTAGTTGGTATGCTTGACTGCCAGGCGGTGCATCGCAGCCTGAGCGCCGAGGTGTTGTCAAGACAGCAAAAAGCTGATAGTATGCACGCATCAGTTGATTCATAGGTCCATGCAAGAGCAAATTGGTCGCAGCGGTAATGGCAGGGATACTCTCTTCAGTCAGCGGCACAGAATTACACCTCAATCCTGTTTTGCTTTTCGGCGTGGTTATACTGGGCGGGACATTCGGCTCCCGCCTCTTTCAGAAGTTCCATATCCCGCAGGTGGTCGGCTGTATCGTCGTTGGAATACTCCTGGGAGATGTACTGAAGGTTATCACGGACAGGCAAATCGAGCAGCTTGGCCCGTTTACTATGTTTGCCCTGGGTATCATAGGTTTTATGATAGGCAGCGAGCTGCGCGGCGACATTTTCAGGAAATTCGGCAGGCAATTCTTCATCATTTTGTTCTCACAGGGTCTCGGCGCCTTTTTACTGGTCTTTGTGGGCACAGCGGCCCTTGGTTATCTTATTTACGGGCGGCTGCCGGCGGCCCTGGCTATAGGTCTTGTCTTCGGTGCAATTGCTTCGGCTACTGCGCCTGCCGCCACCGCCAACGTGCTGTGGGAGTACAAGACGCGTGGGCCTCTGACGGCGACAATCCTGGCTATCGTTGCGCTCGATGATGCGCTTGCCCTTTTACTTTACCGAGGCGCAGCGACCGGAGCCAGGGCGTTGTTTGGGACCGGCAGTGAATCCGTGCTGGGCGCCACCGTCCTGCTGTTCGGTGAAATACTCGGGGCTATCGTACTGGGTTTTGTGGCGGGGCTGCTGCTGTTCCTGCTGCTCAGGTTCGTAAGAGCGGACGACAAGATACTGGGCTTTTCGGTTTCTTCGCTGCTGATAGTTGTGGGAATCTCAATCATACCCGGTATCGACCCTATCCTTCCGGCTATGACCTTCGGCATAACCATTGCGAATCTGTCTCCTCGCCGGAGCAAAAACACTTTCAGCCTAATAGAAAAGTTTTCCGGTCCGCTATATACGGCGTTTTTCGTATTGGCCGGTGCACATATGCGGTTCAGCATGATAACCGGCTGGGTGATAGCAATGATAGTTGTGTATGTGCTGTGTCGAGCATTGGGCAAGATTGCGGGAAGCTGGTTTGGCGCCGTCCAATCCGGGGCGGCGGCGACGGTCAGGAAGTACCTGGGAATCTGCCTGATGCCGCAGGCCGGGGTTGCTATCGGTCTTGCCATATTGGCCAGCCAGCAGTTGCCTGAAGTCTATAGCGACATGATAATCATCGTTACCATGACAGGGACATTCCTGATGGAAATCTTCGGGCCGATGATGGTCAAGGTCGGAGTCAAAAAGGCGGGAGAGGTCGGGCTTAATATAACAGAGGAAGACCTTATCAAGACATACCAAATCAAAGACGTGATGGAAGCCGAGCCTGTAACTATCAGGCAGGATGTACCTTTGCATGAGATACTGGAGATTTTCAGCAGGACGGATATGGTTTATTATCCGGTTGTTGACAATGATTCGAGGCTCATGGGTGTAATTACTCTTGCCGGTATAAAAGAGATGTTCGCCAATCAGGACGTTGCCGGCTGGCTGCTGGCCTGCGACATGGCAGAGCCGGTGAGGGACATAACGTTGCCGACCGAGCATCTCGAAGATGTTGTGGACCATATGAGACGGTATAATCTTGAGAGCATTCCGGTTATATCTGCTCGAGGCCAGGACAAGCTCGTCGGGATGCTCGATTTGCCCAGGACCATGCGCAGAATAAGTGCCGAAGTGCTGCACCGCAGGCAGAAGGCCGATGGGATGCAATCGACCGGACTTTAGCCGAAGAAACTCAGCAACCTTATGAACTGGTTGTCAAACTATTGAAGGTGTCATCTTTTAGAAAAGACAGAAGGCTGCTTGCCAATCGTCGGTTCAGGCAGGTGATTGACACCGGCTCGCGCGCCGGCGACGGGGTGCTCGTCGTCTATGCATCAGCTAATGGGACCGAACAGGCACGGATAGGTATATCAGTAGCCAGGACCTGCGGCGGCGCAGTTGTCCGCAACCGGCTCAAGCGTTTGATTCGTGAGGCCTTTAGGCTCAATTTCGCAAAGATACCGTCCGGGTTCGATTATGTTGTACTGGTCAGCTCGAGCTGGCCGAAAAAGATAAAAGGGGCAAAATGCCCTGCGGACGCTGCAAAGAAACTTACACTTGCTATGATAACGGATTCACTGGTGGCACTTGCCGGGCGCAGCGGCAGGCGAAGAGATTGACCGGCTGAGAGAAGCTTGTTGGAGCGTGGATGTGGGCGACAAAAAAGCTCTAATGTCTATAGGCAAGGCGGCAAAAAAAGCTGGCGTTTCACGGCAGAGTCTGCAATATTATCTGATGGTCGGGCTGCTTGAGCCGACCGAGGTGACCGAGACGGGACGAAGGATGTTTGATGGCCAGGCGGTAGAGAGAATTAAGCTTATAAGGAAGCTGAACGAGAGCGGTTATCCTCTGCGGGCGATCCGAGAGCTGTTTCTTGAAGGCAGGGGCGATTTGAAAGGAGCTCAAAGTGAGTGACTATGAGACCACTCAGCGCTGGAGAAATATCACGGTAGGTATATTTGTAATCATTGCACTGTGTGCATTGGTCTGGCTGATATTCATGTTTCAAGACCTGCCCGGCAAGTTGACCGAGATTCGTTCGTTTCAGGTTTTTGTCAAGTTCCCCGTCGCCCAGGGCGTCCAGAGAGATACATCGGTCAGGTTCTGTGGTTATGAAATCGGGCGTGTCACCGACATGATGCCGCCCGAACCCCGCTACGATGACCGGGCCGACAAGACATACTATCAGACGATGTGCGTACTGAGTATCGAGAAGAAATACAAGAATATACCGTCGAACGTTGACATAAAGGTCATGGCGCGTGGCCTGGGGAGCAGCTATATCGAAATCAAGGTTGACCCTGAAAGGGAACTAAAACCGCTGGACCCTAACCGTCCTGAGACCGTGTATCTTGTCGATGGAGCGGAGCTGCAGGGCACTACGGGCATGACGAGCGAGTTCTTTCCGGAAGAGAGTCAAAAGAAGCTGGACGACCTCATTACAGGCATCGAAAGCCTTGTGCGTAACGCGAACGACATCATCGGTGACGAAGAAAACAAGCAAAACATTCAGAAGACCCTCGATAACCTTGCTGAAATTACCGCAAAGGGTGCGGATGCACTCGAAGAGCTGCGCGGCTTTACCGATACCGCTAACGAAGCCGCTGAAGAGCTGACCGAAACAATACGCCAGTTGCGGATAATAGCCGAGAAAATCAATTCGGGTGACGGCACGGCGGCAAAGTTCGTCAACGACGGAAGACTCTATGAGAACCTGCTGGAGAACACCGAAGAGCTTGAAGTGTTGATTCAAGACCTGAAGGACTTTGTCGCGGAATACCGCGTAAAGGGAATCAAAGTCAAGCTGTAATCGCCCGTCGCCGCTCAGTTCGGTCCGTGGCGGATAATTCGACGAGGGGCTTTTAGGCGGTTATACTTTCTGCCCAAGCTGCGCCATGGCCTTAAATTTGTCGTTGGCGAAATGAAAAACATCCCGCAGGCCGCAAACGGTGAATTCGCACTTAATTTCAAATGATACGTTGCAAAGAACCAGCCTGTAGCCGTTTTCCTTGAGCATATTGTGCAGTATCATGAGATTGGACAGATTTGAGGACGTCAGCATCTGGACTGTCGAGAAGTCCATTATTACATGACGTTTGGGGTTTTTTTCGAGCACATCATTGACGTGCTGCAGCTCCTGTCCCAGCGTTGCGTAGTCGGTTAGACCGACGAAAAGACATTCGTCCGATAATTCGTGAATCATGGTTTTTTCTCTACAGCTTAGATTGCCTGTCCTAAGTTTAGTCCGTTATCACCTGTTTTCTTCCCTATAAAGTCTAAGACACAAATGCAAAAAAGCGAAGAACCTCGCATATTTATTTTTCAACTGCGGTGGAGACCGGAGAGTCCCAAAATCGACCAAAATAAATAACAGGACGGCAGGTTAGCGGCTTGGCGCGCTGGGTGCATAGGCGGCCGGCGGGGCTTATTTGATTTTTGCAAGCAGTCTGAGCATGATTATAGAGACTATAGCACCCAGGACATAGAACGGGAACTGCAGCCATACGAAACACGTCCCCATAAGCGCCGCCCCTGCAAGCGTCGAGCGGAACGCCTCCAAAAAGTGCGGTTTCCAAAGCTGCAGAAATTCCAGGATACAGGTCGCAATAAAAACGGTGATGGGTATTCGTATGGCGTTCGGCCGGCTCGGCCAAAGCAGGAAAAACAGCAGGCACCAGGTAACTACGTAAACCGCCCCGGAGAAGTAGTACCTGACCCAATACCTCCCCCAGCCGTCATAATAGCGCCACATGCAAAATCCCAGTACAACGGCAAGGCACAGACAAAAAAATGTTATAGTCCGTCTTTTCGTAATACTGTTTGCCATAGCAGTCTGAGAAAGAAGGCACTCTAAAACTACCTTTGGCTTAGTATCCGTCAAAAGGCCTCGCTAATCAAGGGGCAAGACTGCCGAAGGTTGTTTGAGAGACTGTGATATAGTATCATCGTCGGCTTATGCGGATACCGTCAGTGCAAAATGCAATAGAATTGGTCGGTGCCAGCCAAATGATACTCAACAGACGCAAGCGGGTATTTCCGCCCGGCCCATATCAGATACTCGCCCGCGTGGAGGCCGTTGGTTTGTGCTTTTCGGATTTGAAATTGCTCAAACAGTTCGACAGGCACGTCCGAAAAGGTGAAGTAATTTCCGGAATAGATAAAAAGATTTTAAGAGAGGTCCCCGGCTATAAGCCGGGCCCGGAGCGTACCGTGCCGGGACATGAAACGTTATGCACAATTGTAGCGGCCGGGGAAAAGGTGTCACGCCACCGAGTGGGCGAGTGTGTACTGGTTCAGGCGGATTATCGATGGTTAAAGACGGCGGCGTCCAACGCCGCATTCGGGTATAATTTTGAAGGGGCCTTGCAGCAGTATGTCCTGATGGACGAGCGGATTATTACAGACCCACAGCGGGATGAAAGCTCTTTAATTCCTGTTGAGGAGCAGTTAAGCGCGTCATCGCTTGCCTTAGTCGAGCCATGGGCCTGTGTGGAAAGCTCCTACACCACAGAAGAGCGAAACGCGATTCTGCATGGCGGAAAGCTGCTGGTTGTGGTTGAAGCAGCAAGGCATATCGAAGGGCTCGGTAAAAGTTTTTCGCCCGAAGGCAGGCCTGCTTTGATTAATGCTTGTTGTGACAGTGAAGAGCAGTTCAAGACCATCTTAGATTTGGGACTTGATGCGGTTCGGGTTGACGATTTGGAGTCTTTGCCGGACGAAGGATTTGACGATATCGTCTATTTTGGCTCTGATGCGGCTTCGATAGAATTGTTAAACGATAAGCTGGCTGCCGGCGGGATTATCAATATTGTTCTTGGGGGGCACAGGATAGGACGGCAAGTTCTGGTGGGAGTAGGGCGGGTGCATTACAGCCTGACTCGATGGGTTGGAACAGAAGCAAATAACGCTTCAGAAAGTTACAGGAGTATTCCCGAGACCGGTGAAATTCGAAAGGCGGATAAGGCACTTATCATTGGTGCGGCGGGACCAATGGGACAAATGCATACCATGCGATTACTCTGTTGCGGCATAGAAGGTATTTCAATTACCGGTACGGATATTGATGATGAACGGCTGGAATCGTTAAAGCAAAAGGCCCGTATTGTCGCCAAGCAAAGTGATGTGGAGCTGTCTGCTGTCAATCCCAAGAATGAGCCTGTACAGGGTAAATTCAGCTATTTTGTAGTTATGGCTCCTGTCGGCTCGCTGGTTGCCCGGGCAGTTAAAGATAGTATGGAAGGGGCGTTAATTAATCTTTTTGCGGGTATCCCGGCGGCAGTCGGGCAGGAGCTGGATTTGGACAGGTATATTGCAAATAAATGCTTTATGTTCGGTACCAGCGGCTCGCGCCTGTCTGATATGAAGGTTGTTTTGGAAAAGGTGCTTTGCGGCCGATTGGACACGAACTGTTGTGTGGATGCAGTAAGCGGGATGGCAGGGGCTATTGAAGGTATCCGTGCGGTGGAGAATCGAACAATAGCCGGTAAGATTGTTGTTTATCCGCAGTTGAAAGACCTGCCGCTTATGAATTTGCCCGCGCTGGGCGGAAAGTTTCCTTCCGTTGCGGAAAAGCTGAACAACGGGATGTGGACGAAAGACGCAGAAGAAGAATTGTTTCGTGTGGCGAAGTAAGATAGAGCCGGTTAGTGACAGAACATGGAAAAAGAATTCAACACGAATGAATTGCTTCGGCAGATTACGGAATTATCCCATAAATTCGGAACTTCTATTTATGTGCATGGAGGCGGAGGCAACACCTCTGTAAAAACGAAAGATACTGTATGGGTCAAACCCTCCGGCACTGCTTTGAAGGCATTACAGCCGGATTTTTTCGTGGCCCTGGACCGCAGTAAGCTTTCCAGTCTATATGAGATGACCCCTCCTGAAGAGCCATTAGAGCGCGAGAAACTGGTAAAGGCTCTTGTGGCAGAAGCCCAATTGTCGTCCGTGCCGGTTCGTGCATCTGTTGAAACCCCTCTGCATAACAGCCTTGCAGCCCGGTTTGTGGTGCATACGCATCCCGCGGTTGTCAATGGTATGGTCTGTTCCAAAGAAGGTTCCAAAGCGGCAGAAACTCTATTTCCACAGGCTGTCTGGCTCGACTATTATGAGCCGGGCTTTGTGCTTTGCATGGAAGCCCGCAAGCGGATTGAGGATTATAAAAGTAAAAATGGATGTGAGCCGGAGATTGTATTCCTGAAGAATCATGGAGTTGTCGTTGCTGCGGATACTCCTGGGCGAATAGAGCAGATATATAGTGAGATTTTTGAGAAACTGACGGGGGTTTACTTAAAAAAACAAATTGATTTGAAACTTCACATCGCCCCATTGCCGCAGCCGACAGAACTCCAAAAAATTCAGGAGCAGATTCGACGGGCATGGGGACCAGAGGGCTGTTTTATTCAGGTAAGTGGTAAATTCGATTGTGCCGAGGGGCCGATTTGCCCGGATTATATTGTTTACACGAAATCATTTCCTTTTGTTGGAGAACCAACCGCCGAAGCCGTTTGGGCATTTCAGGAGCAATACGGCTATAAGCCGCAGGTATTTGTTGGAGCACAGACGGTGTGTGGGGTTGGTTCTTCGCAGCAGGAAGCGGTCCTGGTGCTGGAGCTTGCTCAGGATGGGGCCTTGGTGAAGCAGTTGGCGAAGTCTTTTGGCGGGATTGACTATATGGCCGAAGGGGCAAGGCGATTTATCGAGCAAGCCTATTGCAGCAATCAAAAGTAACGTTGGGAAAATCCTTTTCCCGCACCCTTTTAAGGTTCGAGACCTGTCGGACTACGCCCGACAGGACTCGAACCTGTGACCTTCGGTTTAGGAAACCGACGCTCTATCCTACTGAGCTACGAGCGCTTCAGAAAGTAGCTGTACTATAATAAAATTTTGGCTCGACTGTCAATCTTTGGTACTGACATTGGCTGTTTTGGCAAATAATATGCTGCAAAGGTCAGGATATAAATTTGAGGGCAATGAACCATGTTGAACAAAAATACATTCAATCACTTTGTATTTGTGCTGTATGCAGCATGTCAGGCTGTACCGGTATCATTCAGTTACCAGCCTTTGTCCTGCTGGAAGGATGGGCGGTCTGCATAGGTGATGAAGAAGGTTTTTTTGGCTTTAGGGGGTAGTAAAACCCATAATTATTTTGACTTAGTAGCTTTTGCAGGGGGCTTTTTATGTGCGTTTTTGGCCTAAAAATAAGGTTTTTTGCAGGCACCAAGGTTCTTGGAGTTAAAATGGGCAGCCTGCGTGAAAAAATGGGTAAATAAAGCTTGACCTGGATTACCCATAATGGTAATTTGTAACTAAAGGATTACTGAAGCGTTTCGACATCTGTATCCTGTTTTTCGTGGCTTTGAGAGTGTCCTTTGAGAAGAGGAGGGCACACCGAGCATTTCAGTGAAGACCAAAAGAGGAGATGCTTAGATCCCAAGGCCCAAAGAGGGCAGGTACTAAATGCGGTCAGAGTTTGTGTACTTGTCTGGCAAGTATGTTTTGTTTGCAGCTTTGAGAAAAGAGAAAAAATTGAGATGCTTCGTAAGAATCTGAATAGGAGGAGCATGTTATGAGTAAAAAGTTAATCAGTATTTTAATTTTTGTGGCGTTAGCAAGCATGGGATACGGTGCTACAGTTATTGGTAACTGGGAAAGTATGCCCACCAGCGGTGACGGCTGGTTTGACTGGGGTGATGCCAACCATCCGCCCATTGAGAATTTGCCTGGCCAATATGCGGCCGGCAGTATCGGTGTTACACTCGGAAGCCAAAGTTTGGAAATGATTAAGAATGGGTATGCACAGACACTTGCCTTCTCGATATCGGGCCAAGGTCTGACGAGCGATTTCCTTGCCAACACGGCATTTGAGTTTGATGTAGCTGTCCCAAACCTCAATGATGACGGCGGCTGGTATAACGTTGAAGTATTACTTAATGCCGAAGGTTGGGGCTGGGCTAACATCATGGATGCATACCAGTTTGGATTCTGGGCAGGTTCCGGTACCTTATCACAACACTTTGTGGTTGATTATTCAGCCGCACTGGAGGCGATGGGACCAACCCCCGGTTACGTGGAGCTTATCTTCACGACCAATAATGACGATATACACAACACCGCGTACTTCGACAACTTCCAGTTAACCCCCGAGCCGGCAACAATTGCTCTGCTTGGTCTGGGCGGACTGCTGCTTCGTCGCAGGAAATAATTCGTAGAAGTATTACGAATTGACTGAAAAAAGCGCCTTTTGCCCTTATGGGCGAAGGCGCTTTTTCTTTTGCTGATTTTTCCACGTTATTCCCAAAGGCTTGCCGTAATATGAAGTATCTAACTGCTGCTGTATCAATCACTTCTGTGGTATTTTCATTATTAACCTGCTGAAAAATTATGTAGTTTCAGGCTGCAAAGGGGCGTTATTGGCCTTGAGACAGGCATTTATTGCTGAAGTTCGAGATGATTGCTCTGAAAATAACGGAAAAAGCTAAAAAACCTTGACAGAAAATTAACATAGGGGTATTTTATTGGTAAAGGAGTTCGAAAACTATATAGTTTGTCTATCGGTTTTCAGCGTCCTTTCAGAAGAGGAGACCATATCGAGTATATCGAAAGAGGAGTGTAATATCACGAAGAGGAGGAGTATACAATGAGAAGGCTATTTATCTGCATATCCGTGGCGCTTTTTCTGGCATCTGCCTGCTATGCGGACGTCGTGATTGGTGACTGGGAGCAGAGTGACGACGGCTGGAATCTTCCTCCAGGTTCCCAGTATGAACCGATAATAGGTGTTACCTTACACGACTGGAGTTTGCATGTAACCCAGAGTGGTTATTCGCAGGACTTATACGTTAGGCTTCAGGATGTCGGCCATGTAGCTGATTTCATGGCGAATGACACTTTTAAGATTGACTTTACAAGCAGAGACGGCACTTCTGTCGGATGGAATGGGATTTCAGCTATATCTATCAATGCCGAAGGTTTTGGCTTGCACACTTTTGAGCCTTCGCCTTACAGTTTATGGCGATTTGATTATTGGGAAGGGTCGATTGGGTGGACGATTCCTGTGGAGCTTGATTATAGTGAGGTTTTTGATACAATCACTAATCCGCCCAGCTACGTTGAGATAATCTTTGCTCTCAATAGCGACGGCACACATAATGACTTTTATTTTGATAATGCAAGATTAACTCCTGAGCCGATGACAATCGCTCTGCTCGGTCTGGGTGGATTGATGCTTCGTCGCAGGAAATAGTTCGCAGTCGTATCACGAATTGACTGAATGAAAAAAGCGCCTTTTGCCCTTAGGGGCGAAGGCGCTTTTTCTTTTTACCAGCTCTGCGTGCAATTAGCGTCCTGGGGATTGTCGCAGCTTAGCCAGTCGGACGCAAGAGAAGTGAAATCGAATAAATTTACCCAGCCGTCGAATTCTATATCCGCATTGAGACAGTCGCTCGATATGGTACAATCCGTATTCATCCAGTTTAGAGAAAGCATTTCGACATCCAGCAGGTTTACCTGACAATCACCGGTAATATCACCTGCTAAATTAAAACCGGCCTGCTGAACCTCGGAGCAGTTAACCGGCTCGGCCACAACTGTGGCGTCGTCCATATAGAAATTAACGTCCGGCGCGGGGCCGCTGATATAGATACTGAGCTGCTCAAGAACACCGTTGACATCCAGAGTAAATGAGCCTTGAAGTTTAACCCACTGGTCGTTATAGGCCGTTGCTGAGGTTACATAAGGATAGTGAGTGCCGGAGTCATCGGTCTGGGACAACATAATCGAAACGTTTTCGCTTGTGCTGTTGTCAAGCCTCACCCAGGCTGAACACTGATAAGTTTCGCCGTCGCGGACTTTATCTGTAATGACCTGTACAAAACCCTGCCAGGTCTGGCTGCGGGCATCAGCAAATCCGCTGTAACTGCCTGTATGGTCCTGGTCGGATACGGCCGTCAGATCACAGCCCCACGTTGTCCAGCCTGTTATCGCCGCAGATTCGAAGCCGGGATTTGTAAGGATATTGCCGCTGGTGCCGGGTGTTAGTGCTGCCGCTGCGGGCGAATAAGACGTTTCATTTTTGAAGATTGATTTATCACGGATTTTGAACCGGTAAGAATAAGGCGTATTCGATTTCAGCCCGCTGTCAATATAAGTAGGGCTGTCCTGCCAGCCGCTGTCATGGTTGGGGTCGG
>CAYSTP010000044.1:0-14626 GCA_964434085.1 uncultured Pirellulales bacterium | reverse complement strand
TTTTGCGTTTTCGTCTTAAGGTTCTTTGCAAGCCCTTCGATAAACGCAGGACAGGCAATCTTGCTCGACCCTTTCAACTGCTGTCCATTAGGGACTTGCGCCAAAGGCGTTTGACACGGATTTACACGGATTAACGCAGATTGCAACTGCGGAGAAAAGGATTATTGATTAAGGATGAAGGATTAGTTTTTTGACGCTGATTGAACCGATTTTTTAGATGCCGATTTTCCCTTTGCCCCTGAGGGGCTACGGAGGACGGGCGGCACGGACTTACGATTGCATATTTATCTAAAATGTTTATAATTTTAGGTCAAGCGACGGGAAGTTTTTATACAGTAAAAGTGAGTTTGTTCCCCGCCAGAGGCCCCCGATTACGACATTCGAGGGCAGGCATACGGGGACAGGGTTTGGGTTTTATGTCCGCCTCGGGCGGGAATAATCATTGTTGGGTGATTGGGAGGCTAAAGTGGCCGAGATGAAACATCGAAAGGCAACCTGTACTGTATGCGGGAAGGTATTTCTTTCTAAAGACCTGCTTTCAGGCGAGGTTGTCCGGGAAAGTATTGCGAATGAAATTCGTGCAGATTTTCCAGAATGGTCTGCTGAGAGCTTCATTTGCGTATCAGACCTTGGAAAATATCGAACGCGGTATGTTCACTCTTTGCTTGAGTCGGAAAAGGGTGAGCTTACATTGCTTGAAAAAGAGGTTGTTGATAGTCTGCGCGAACAGGAACTTCTTTCGAAAGACATAGAAACAGAATTTGAGCAGGTTTGGACCTTTGGCGAGCGTTTGGCGGACCGAATTGCCGGCTTCGGCGGAAGCTGGATTTTCCTGATTATCTTTTTTGCCTTCGTGTCAGCCTGGATAATAATGAACTCGTTAGTGCTTTTTTGGCGGCCTGCCGACCCATATCCGTACATATTGTTAAACCTTGTCCTTTCGTGCCTTGCTGCAATTCAGGCGCCCGTCATCATGATGAGCCAAAACAGGCAGGAGGCAAAAGACCGGCTCCGCTCTCAACATGACTATCAAATAAACCTTAAGGCGGAATTAGAAATACGCCATCTTCATGAAAAAGTTGACCACCTTCTTTCTCATCAATGGGAGCGATTGACACAGATACAAGAGGTTCAACTCGAGTTGCTGTCGGAAATTAGTCGCAAAAAATCACCTGATTAGACGTCGGGACAGGACGCCGTGGCAGGCAGGGATTTGAAGTGGCTGGATACAAAAGGACAGTCAGCCAAGGACCATTATGTACAATTATTTTTTATTGTCGTGCCACAGCCAGATTGCCAATGCGGCGGCGACTATGAACCCTATGCCACTTACCCATACGGGTATCTCGACTGAATCAGCCATTATCTTGACTCGAAAAATCAGCCTTAGCAGATGAACAATTGAGATTAGCAAAAAAATGATTGATGTGACAATTATGGATGGTTTTATAAACGGTCTCCTTTCTTGTGGCGAGTCGCGATGGACGAACTATACCTTGTGTATTCGCAACCGCTTATTGTCGATAAGATATGGCCGGCTATCAAGCCTATTTTGGCTGTAGATTCCGGTCTCGCTCAAATGATGCGGTTTTTTTATTGTACGTTGCGCGAATTGCGTATCGCGTAAAAGGGCAAGAGCCCCTTGCAGTACAAGGAAAACATTCCCCTGCCCACCCCTGCTTACAACTTGCAGGGACAGGCGTGCATCTCCGACAAAACCGTTCGAGGACAAGTGGGCAGGCAGGCGGCGGGGCTAAGCAAAGGACTTATCCGGTTATGGTGTTTATGTCTATCTGTTTGCTCTTTTGGCTTTTTTCTCAAGCCTTTTTTCTTTCAGCGTTTTTTGCGCTTTCTTTTTTTCGCCTTTTCTAACATCGTGACTCTTGGCCATACGTTTTCCTTTCCAGACTACACCTTATTCTATAGTTTCCTGATTAATGCCCTGATTTTAGTATAAGTTTATTGCCTGGCAAGAGCTATTTATACTCAAGACGAACCCCGCGTGAAAGGTGGTGCTAAATATTTCCCCCGTCGCGTCCGTCTTCGTCCCTACGGGACTACGCCGCGACAAGGAGGTTGAATTTTCAGGACAGGGGCGATATTCTATTGGAGGAGAGGCTTGGCGGTGCAGCCGAGCCAGGTATAAAGGAGAAGTTTGATTTCAGGATTATGTGATGCCATTTAAGACATTTGGTCTTTCCGACCCGTTAGTGCAGGGTATTCTCGCCGCCGGCTACGCCGCTCCCACCGAAGTACAATCGCAGGCGATACCGGCGGCAATTGCGGGCGAAGACATTATCGGCTGCGCCCAGACGGGCACGGGCAAGACGGCCGCGTTTGTCCTGCCCATTTTGAATCGGCTAAGCCACGAGCACCCGTCGAAAAGGAAAGTCGTCCGCTCGCTTATCCTGACGCCGACGCGAGAGCTGGCGGTGCAAATCGAAAAGTCGATAGGCACCTATGGTCGATTTCTGAAATTGCGGGTGCTGGCGGTCTATGGCGGAGTGAATATCAAGGGACAGTTTAACGCGCTTCGTAACGGCGTTGACATTGTTGTTGCAACGCCGGGCCGGCTACTGGACCATATGCAGCGTCGCACCATCGACCTGAGGCACGTTGAGGTGCTGGTTTTAGACGAGGCCGACCGAATGTTGGATATGGGCTTTATCAGGGACGTGCGAAAAATCATCGCCGTTTTGCCCACGAATCGCCAGACGATGCTCTTTTCAGCCACTGTAACTCCTGAAATAAGCGCACTGGCCGCGGGCGTGCAGAAGTCGCCTGTAATGATACAGATTGGCCGGCCTCGAAACCCCATCGAGACAATTACGCAGCACATATATCCGGTCGAGAGGGAGCAGAAAATCGGTCTTCTTTTGCACCTGCTGGGGAACATGGAGCTGTCCAGCATCCTGGTCTTTTCGCGCACCAAGCACGGTGCGGATAAAATTAATCGGCACCTTGAGCGTGCCGGCGTTGTATCGGTGGCAATCCACTCAGGCCGCAACCAGAGTCAGCGCCAGCGCGCGATGGACAGCTTCAAAAGCGGCAAATACCGCGTTATGGTTGCAACCGATATCGCGGCTCGCGGAATCGACGTTGAGGGTATCTCACACGTCATCAACTTCGATGTGCCTGCATTTGCGGAAGACTACATTCATCGCATCGGCCGCACGGGTCGGGCCGAGGCGACAGGTGACGCGATAACCTTTGTTTCGCGGGACGAACAGAAGCACCTGCATAATATTGAGAAATTCATAGGACGTAAATTTGCACACGAGAGATGCAAAGACTTTACGTACACCAAATCCGACTCGACACAAGTCCAACCTGCAAGTAAACCCAAATTTGCGCCGCGCACACACAGCAAGCGGGTCAGCGACGGCAGGTTCCACGCTTCCGGCCGACGACGATACCGGTAAGGCTCATATACTCATCTAATCAGTTCTTTGAAGTAATCAGGAAGTTTGGCCTCAAATGTCATCTCTTGGCTGTCGGCGGGGTGTTTGAAGGAAATTGATTTGGAATGAAGGGCCAGCCGCCTGTACCCATCGAGTTTTCCGTATTTTCTATCGCCCACAACCGGATGTCCTTTGTCAGCCAGATGTACACGTATCTGGTTCTTCCTGCCGGTCAAAAGAGTAATTTCCAGCAGGCTGAACCGTCCCGTTTCTTTAAGCACCTTATAAGCGGTTTGTGCCAGTTTGCCTTTTGCGGTATCGGTCGTGGAATAAACGACGAAGGCCTTGTTCTCGGCGAGGTATGAGGTAATAATCCCCTCTTTGCGGGACAGGCGGCCATGAACAACGGCAAGGTAAATCTTGCGGGCGTCTTTCCACCGGGCCTGCAAACGCAATTTGACTTCTTCGCTTTTTGCGAATACCAGTACGCCGGAGGTCCACTGGTCCAGCCTGTGAACGGTGAAAATCCGGTTTCGCGACTTGAGAGAGCCTTTGCGTACGTAATCGGTAAGGATGTAGTGAGCGGTCCTGGTTTTGTCGGTCTGCGTTCTGACCGTCAACAGTCCCGCCGGCTTATCGACTACGAGGATGTCGTTGTCTTCGTAGAGTATTTCGAGGCCTCTGGGCAGATGTCTATTGGTGGAACGTTTTTTCTTAGGCATACTGAGCACTCTTCCATCGCGTGCGGGTTCAAGGCGGTAAATTTACCATGAGGGAACGGAAATGGACACGGACTTTATTTTTTTGCGCTAAACCGAGAACCTAAACGGCGGCGGTTAGGTGGGTTGGGGTGTTTTAGCAGGTCGGGATGGGAATGATTGACCGGATGAGAGAGAGGATTTATAATGCCAAGTGAGAATTGTATTAAATTAGAACGGGAATTTCAAAAGGCCAAATCGTGACAACAAAAGAAGAAATCCTCAAGACGTTAGCCAGAGACAAGCCGGAACTGCAGAGGCGGTTTAAGGTCAGCAAAATGGCGCTGTTCGGGTCGTATGCGCGAGGAGACCAGCAGGCCGACAGCGACGTTGATATACTTGTCGAGGTGGACCCGTCTATCGGCCTGGAGTTTGTAACACTGGCGGACAGAATCGAGGAACTGCTTGGGGTGTCGGTTGACCTTGTGTCGAGCAGGGCGGTCAATTCCAAGGCGATGAAATATATTGAGCCGGAACTGATTTATGTCTAAGCGGCCTGTCGAATTACTATTGAGCGATATGCTTGAAGCTATTAAAAGAGTCGAGCAATATACAGAGAAAATGTCGTTCGAGACCTTTTCAAACGACCAGAAGACCATCGATGCGGTTGTCAGGAACCTTGAAATTATAGGTGAGGCAGCGAATCGTCTGCCGGAGGATTTCAAGGAGAGGAATTCAAGCGTGGAATGGCACAAGGTAGTTGGGCTGCGGCATCGAATCGTCCACGAGTACTTCGGCATTGACCTTGGGATTGTCTGGCAAATCGCGGGTATTGATTTGCCTGCGTTGCGTGAGGCCTTATCCCAGATGTAAAGGAATAAGGGCGGTTATCTTCGGGGTTCAGCAATTAAGCAAGTGGGGGTATTTTTAATCAGGGTCACTTCGGTGATGGTGTTCTTTTTGGGGGCGGGTGACGGGTTTGGGATTTTTACCTCGAAGTAGCGTTCGGCGTGGCCTGTGGCGGTTCCGGCCTCCACAGATTCAATCAAAACTCGCTCGCGTCTGCCGATAAACTTATCCCTATAGTCATAAGCGAGCTGGTCGGCGAGGTTTTGCAGAATCTTTGAACGCTGCTTTATCGTCTGAGGTTTGACCTTAGGGGTCATCTTCTCGGCGGGGGTGTCTTTGCGAGCTGAAAAACCGAAGACGTGGATTCGCGCGAAGCCCACAGCTTTACATAAAGCGAGCGTATCTTCGAAGTCGGCGTCGGTTTCGCCGGGGAAGCCAACGATGATATCAGTAGTGATAGCAGGGTTATCCAAGCGGTCCCTGAGCATTTGCACTTTTTCGAGGTAGTCTTGTGCGGTGTATCGGCGGGCCATTTTTCGCAGGATTCTATTCGAGCCGGATTGCAGGGACAGGTGAAGGTGCGGCATTATATTGGTATGGCTTGTAAAGACATCGAGCAGTTGCGGCGTTATGTCCTGAGGATTAAGAGAGCTTACGCGCAGGCGGGGCAGGTTGGAAGTCCGGGCGAGGTTGTCGAGCAGTTGTGCGAGGCGGTCGTTTTCGGGGTCTGGCCTTTGCTCTTGACCCCGCGTCTTCTTGTCGAAGACAAGAGCGGGGTCGCGGGGGCGACGGGTGGTAGGGCGGCCGTAGGCGCCGAGGCAGATGCCGGTCAGGACGATTTCTTTGTGGCCTGATTTTGTGAGCCGTTCGGCTTCGCGGCAGACCGAATCGATGCTGCGACTTTCGATGTGGGGGCGAACAATTGGTATGATACAGTACGTACAATAAGAGTCGCAACCATCCTGAGCTTTGAGGAAAGCCCGCGTATGGTCTGCAAATGACGTTAAATCGGGTAATTTTGGCAAGTTAGAGTGGTTTTTAGCCTTGATTTGGGGGCGATTTTGTGGTCTAATAGTTTTTGTGGCTGTCCGGCCGGTGTACGGCGGGCCTTGGAGCTCTTTTGGGGCGGTATTATTGAGGACAATCGTGCTCAACTCGGCAGCGATAGCAGGCCGATTCTTAATCAGGTGGACGTGGGCTTGGCCATCCCTCGCGGGATTTTCACGGGGCGATTTTAACTCCTGTTGCCCGGCTTCGCCAAGCTCCGCCGCGGCGTGCGGCGCCCGAGTTAGGCAGCCGACTACGACGACGGTCGAGCGGGGCCAGAGTTTTTTGGCTTTTTGGATGTATTGACGGCTTTTTGCCGAGGCTGTTTTTGTAACGCAGCAGGTATTGACGATAGTCAAATCCGGTTTTTGCTCGGGCGCGGCGGCTGTCAGGCCGAGGTCGGTGAGCAGGGTTCGGATTTGCTGGCTCTCGTACTGGTTGACCTTGCAGCCGAGCGTGTCTATGGCGAAAGTACGTAACATGTGCTATACTTTAGCGATTTGGCGGCAGAAGGCCAACAGAAATGGAAGTCGCCGTACCGGCGACTGCTAAACGAACCGTATGATGGTGAAAGGTGGATTATGGCGCCATATAGTGGAACAGTATGGGCGATGGAGGTAGGCAATGATTCACTCAAGGCGCTTCGGCTTGGGATTGTCGGCGGCGGTGTGCAGGTGCTGGGGTTCGGCAACGTCGAGTACGGCAAGATTCTGGCTGGCAGCGGCGTCAGTGAGGCGGAGCGCGATGAGCTGATAGCGCTCGGCCTGCGTCGGTTCCTGCGAGAAAACAATGTCAGTAAAGATGATGTGATAATTTCGGTTCCGTCTCAGACGAGCTTTGCACGTTTTGTGAATCTGCCACCGGTTGAAGAGAAGAAGATTCCGCAGGTGGTGCGTCTCGAGGCCGGGATGCAGATACCGTTCGATATTAGCGAGGTGCAGTGGGACTGGCAGCTTATGAACGAGCCGGGCGAGGGGCAGGTGCGTGTCGGTATCTTTGCGATTAAGAATGATGTGGTGACGAAGGAGTTAGAGTATTTCGGCAATGAGGATGTGCCGGTCAGTGCGGTTCAGATGGTGCCGATGGCTCTTTATAATTATGTGGTTTACGACAGGCCTGAGCTGGTCAAGTCGGACACGGAGGCGGCGGCAGTAATAAACATCGGGACCGAGGCGACGGACCTTGTGGTATGCAGCAAGAGCACGGTGTGGCAACGGTGTGTTCCGATGGGAGGTAATTCGTTTACGCGGGCGATTGCGGAGGCGTTCAGGCTGAACTTTGCCAAGGCGGAGAAGCTTAAACGGACTGCTGCGATGAGCAAGTATGCGCGTCAGGTGTTCCAGGCGATGCGGCCGGTGTTTACGGATTTTGCGTCTGAGATTCAGCGGTCGCTGGGCTTTTTCAGCAGCAGTCAGCCGGGCTGTAGGGTTACGCGTGTGATAGCGTTAGGCGGCGGTACGAAACTTCGCGGTCTTTTGAAATATCTTGGCCAGACTTTGCAGGTTCCTATCGAGAAGCCCGACACGTTCAAGCGGCTGAGTGTGGGCGAGGGGGTGTCGGCGGCCGAGTTCGGCCAGCGTGTCGGTGAGTTTGCGGTGGTTTACGGTCTTGGTCTTCAGGCGCTGGGGCTGGGTAGGATTGAGAGCAATCTTTTGCCTCGTGCGATTGCCAGTTCGATGGCGTTGGCCGGTAAGGCCAAGTATTTTACGCTGGCGGCGGCGGTGCTGCTGGCGGTGGTTGTTCTCGGGATAGGCAGGACGGTCTTTGACAGTGCAAAATACAAGGCGCAGCAGGACGTTCGCAGAAAAATAAGCAATGTGATTCGTGATGCAGAGGATGCCAGGCGCAAGCTGACTAACGAGCAGGAGCGAGAACTTAAGTCGAAGGAGATTATCGAGCAGGCGTACAAGCCGTTCGAATACCGCCAAGCGGTGCCGGAGGTTATCGAGACGGTGCTTTCGGTTCTTCCGAATGAAGAGAACAACAAGCAGCAGCGAGAAGTTTATGAGGCGTTTGAACGCGGTGATGTTGCGGCGCTGATGAAAACTCCTCGTAACCTGCGTGAGCAGATATTCGTCACGAGCATGTCGGTGTATTACGTGCCTGATGTGGAGGGCGCTCGTTTCGGGCAGGCACGGATGAGGCGAGGCAGTTCGGCTTCGTACGGCAGCCCGGCGGCAAGTGAGACAAGGAAGACGGATCCGGTATATGATGCTATCTTTCGCCGTAGAGACATTGGCGGTGGTGGTAGCGGCGGAGAAACGCAGGCCAGTAAAGGCAGTAAAGGCACGATGGGCAGTACGGGCAGCGAGCCGGGCGGGGCCGGGTTTGTCGTAGTGCTGACGGGATATACACCTTATGAGAACATCGGCGAGCTGCTGGACCCGGCAGGTGCCGGGGACGAGAAGGAAAAGTGGGGTGTTGTGACACGTTTGATGAATCTTGATGCATTATCAGATTCAAACAGTCCGTTCGAGCTTTATAAGAAGACGGATGTTGTACACTTCGAGCTGAAGACGGGAGAAGTAACTCTGGATGGACAGATACCCGACGGAATCGGTATAGCAAAGGAAATCAAACAAAGCGACAGCATATCCGGCCAGAGAGTGCTGATTGACCCGATGACCAAGGAAGTCATAAGCACGTTGCCTTTGAAGGATGAATTAGGCAGGGACCGGCTGGACAGCAAAGGCAAAAGGATTTACCAGGTCGCAGACCACTGGTTTGTACTGAAGTTCAAGCTGCGCTGGCGCGAGGCGCCGGGTTCTCAGGTGAGTAAAGGCGCGTGAGCGAACGCGGCTGCCTGGTTGGTTTTTTAATAGAAGACGGGCGAACAGAAGATGGATATGTCGAGAATAAAAAACATTTTCAGCGGGCTTTCGGTTATCAGGAATTATTCGGCTTATATTCTGCCGGTAGTACTGGTGGTTGTGGCGGCGGGCCTGATGGGGGCGAGCAGCCTTATAAGCAGCGGGCTCCGCGGCAGGGTCGAGAAAGACTCGGTTAAGCTGGGCAGTTCGGTCGAGGCTCTGGGCTCACAGGGCGTCTCGGCCAGGCAGTGGCAGGTTGAAAAGCAATACCAGGATGCGCTCGATGCGGACGCCAACGGCATGTCGAGACTTCTGCGGCAGACGACACAACGTGAGCTGTTGAGTTATAAGCTGTTTCCGGAGCCGAAGGATACATCGGTGCTAATCTTTGAGCAGTTCGGCCAGAAGTACCGAAGCGGGATTGAGAGGCTGATAGCGAGCTACAGTGCGCGGGGCTGTCCGACGCCGGCGGAGATAGAAAAGGCGATTTTGCAGACGCGTTCGGAGGGTTCTCAATTAACGGATGCTTCCGGTGATTACAGGGACGGCGGCGGCAGCAGTTTTTCGCTCGGGAGTATGGACAAGGTTGAGCGGATGATAGTCGATGAGCTTTGCCGGGTGGCGGCGAGGAAAGCGTCGTTTTATGCCAGTCCGCCTGACATTGCCGGTTACGAGTATTGGGGTAAGTCGCCGGCAGGTGAGGGCATGAGTGAGATTTCAGTATTCACCTACAGGTCTATTCAGCAGTCGGTTGAGGCCTGCTGGTACTGGCAGTTAGGCTACTGGATTATTGAGGATGTGTTCAGGACCATCGGTGCCATGAACAGCCGGTGCGATAACGTGATGGATTGTCCTGTTAAGCGTCTGATGCGGATAAGCTTCGGTCCAGGTGGCGATGATTCCGCAGGTATGTCGGCGCCGCCAAGTTATGTCAGAACGCCTGATGAGGGTCTGACGTTAGGGCACACAGGTCGCATCTGCGATGAGCAGATGGATATTGTGCAATTTGAGTTGGTGGTTCTTATCGATTCCCGGTCGGTACTGCCGTTCATGGATGAATTGTGCAGCGCCAAAGAGCATACATTTAAGGGCTGGTCGGCCGAGCAGCCGGTGCAGAAGTTCAGGCACAATCAAATAACGGTCCTCGAAGTGAATGTTAACCCTGTGAATTTAGATACGGGCGGCGGGACTTTTAGCAGTAAAGGCCATCAACTGTATCGCTACGGCGACGAGGCGGTGGTTGAGATGAAGCTGATTTGTGAATATATCTTTGAACGAGCCGGTTACGACGAGGTAAAACCGGAATTTATAAAGAATCCGCCCGTCGAGGAGCGGTAGCGGTATTAGTCGAGCCTGACATTTTCTTTTGAAACACGAAGATACAGAACACGAAGGCACTAAAGGGCTTTGAGTTACGGTTAATGAAAAATTCGAGTTAGCGTTTTGGAGTTGCGAAAAAACAGTTAAGGGCATAGGTCAAAACGGGATGCGTTGAGATGGCAAGTAGAGGCAGCAATTTTTTATTAGATAATATTGAGAAGATTATTCTGCCCATTGCAGGCGTGATTTGCCTGTGGTGGCTGGTGACCAGGGTGATAATGACGCCGGTTGTCGTGGAACTTGAAGGGCGGAGATTTTCGCCGGGTGATATTGACAATTATATTGAGAAGCAGACGGATACAATTGTGTATCATCTCAGAGCCGAGCCCGGGCCGGGCAAGGTTCACCAGGAGGAACTCGGCGCGTATGTATCCGAGCTTAACGACCCGCTTGAGATTGATACGACGCTGTGGCCTGCGGTCCCCCGGCAAACGAGCGAGGACAGCTGGGACGGTCGGCAATACGCTGTTCCTGAAGCGCCGGTGATAAGCGATGCGATGGTGGGGCAGATTCGTGCGATGGCTTACCTTCCGAAGCAGGAAGTTGGAAGCGAAAATACATACGACACTGTGGAAACCGAGCTGAATGACCTGGACCTGGTGACGGTAGAAGCCAAGCTCGACGTGGCTGGATTATACGCCGCGTTTTATAATAGTTTTGCGTCGTCGGCCGTTAAGCTTGAGTGGCGAGACCCCTGTCTGGCCAGGCCGGTATTTGCGGCGGTTCAGCTTCAGCGAGCTGAGAAGCTGGCGGACGGCGGCTGGAGTGACTGGCAGGACGTACCGCGACCGAAGATTGACCATATGCGTACGATGCTTGAGGTTATTGAACTTGTGCAAGACTTACCTCGCGGCGGGATGAAGGTGCGCTTATTGCAGTATGACAACCTGCCGGTGATGTCCAATATACTGCAGCCTCGCCCTTATGATATAGCTTCGGCGGAGGAGTATTGGTTCCCGCCGAGCCTTCACAAGAAGTTCGTATCTCTTTGGAGGGAGCAGCAGGTGGCGGAGCGCCGGGAAGAGATGGAAAGACTCAGGGAGGAACGAGACAGAGAGCTGTTGGAAGCTCGGCGTGCGCGTCGTGAAGTGCAGACCACTACAACCCGTGAGCCTGCCGCCGATAGCGGCTCGTCAAGTGTGTTTTCGGCGAGGGGCTCCGGCGGGTCAAGTAGTCGTGGACGGGTTGAGCGTCCGGAACGGCCCCAAAGGAGCAGAGAAGACCGCGAGCGAGAACGAGACCAGTTGCGTCGTCAAAGAGAGCAGGACAAGGAAACAACTGACGATGTTTATGAGCAGTTAGAACAGTTGCTTGTAAAGAACGCGAATCAGTTAGACAAGAGCTCGGAGCCTTTGTTGTTCTGGGCGCATGATGATACGGTCGAGCCCGGTAAGACATATAAATACAGGCTTCGGCTTGGGGTTTTTAATCCTCTGGCAGGTACGAGCAAGCTGAGACCCGAAAGCGAATCTTATAAGGACAAGGTCATCATATGGAGTAATTTTGCAGATGCGGGCACGATTGAGGTTCCTTTTAGACTTTATTTCTTCGCCAAGGATATTCGTGAGGCAGCCAATACTGTAATAGTGGAGGTATTCCGGTACACGCTGGGCTACTGGCACAGCAAGGAATACATGGTTGAGGCCGGTGAAGTAATAGGCAAAGTAGACGCTCCGGAGGAACCGAAAGAGGATACAGAGGAGCCGGGGTACAGTGTTGAAAGCGTACTGATTCCTGAGAAGGTTGACTTCCGAACCGAGGCTGTGATGGTGGATACGGTTGCGGTTGACGACTGGGCAGGCGGCAGGAATTTGCGTCCCCGCAACTATTTCAATATGTATTACAGTTATGACAGCAGCGGTGTCGAGTCGGTGCCAATCCGTCAGCGTTTCTGGTCGGCGGATGAGCAGAGGCTTTACAATGATATTCTTGTTGCGGTGCGGCTGCCAAAGCAGCCTCCTCGTCCGCGGGGCAGCACTTTTAAGGGTCTGCGCCCGGGTTCTCCCGCCGAGCGTGAGGAGGCACCGACCTCTGACATTTTCAAGCAGCGCAGGCAGTGACGTGAACTGGCAAGGTTTAATCGGCAAGCGCTGAGGCGACCGTAGTGAGTTTTATCCGGGGGTTGAGCTGCTTTAGGGGACCTTCAAACTGCATTTCAATTTGCGTCTGCGTTTCGGGCAGCAGGTCGAGAAAATTGTCACTGAGTCTGGTTGTGTCGGCTGCTTCTATCCGGAGGTCTTTAACAAGGACGTCTGAGCGAAGGGTCAAGAGGACCTTATTTTGGGCAATAGGGGTTATTTTTTGCGTGACCTGCGGTCTGGGCCAGTCGATGTATTTATCCGGCAGGTAAAGGTAGAGGTTTTCGGCCAGCGTTGTGTCGTGTGCCTGCAGTTGCAGGTGCAGCGCATTTTTTTCGGGATTGTCCGGAATTGTCATCGCCCGGGGCAGATGTACGGATTGTGAGGCGCTGAAAGGTCCGACAGCGAGAGGCAGGTCAACTTTGTCAATAATCGTGCCGTGTAAATCGATGAGGTTTGCAAGTATTTTTCCCGTGACCGGTTTGTCGGTGTCGTTTACGGCGACGACAGTCAGTGGGGCCGGTTTGTTCAGCACAGCGGTATCGAGCCGTGGGACAACGGCGAGCAGGACGGACGAGAAGAACCTGCGTGCGTAGTAATACAGGGCTTTCGGTTTTGCAGTGTAATCGAGGGCGGACCATGTTATTGCCGGGCAGCAGTCGTGCCATTGCCAGAACATGGCGCCGGCGTTTCTGCTGTTGTTTGCGCGCAGGAATTCGATGTAGGCTTTGACGGCGCGGGCCTGGGTGAGCTGGCTCAGATAGATGAACTGTTCGAGATTACATATACGGCCGAAGGTATCGCCAAGATAGCGATACAATCGGCTGAAACCATCGATTTGATAATTGTGTTTTTCCACTGCGGCGGCTGCGAGGCGCAGGTGTTCGGGCGAGCAGAATTTCTTAACGGTATCAGGGCATGGCAGCGATTGAAGTCCGAACTCAGTGACGAATCGCGGCACCTTTTCGTGCTCCGTAAGGTATGCGCTTATCGGCTGATGTCCGGACCAGACGAGCCAGTTATGTACGGTTCCGCTGTTCGGGTTGTTGGGGTCACCAGTGACGGAGAAAGGCGTGGTGGGTATATAAGGCCTGTCGGGTTCGAGGTCATTTACTATTTTGGGCAGGAGCTTATGCCAGATGCTCTTGCCGTGCATTCGTTTGCCTGAACCGCCGGATGAGAGGTGGTGAATCCAGTCGATTTCATTGTTGCCGCAGAACAGAACGAGCGACGGGTGATTATAAAGTCGTTCTATTACACATCGGGCTTCGACGGCGATTTTGTCGAGGAACCACCGGCGGTCGGGGTAATAGCAGCATGCGAACATAAAGTCCTGCCAGACCATTATGCCGAGCCGGTCGCAGAGGTCATAGAAATAGTCGTGTTCGTAATATCCGCCGCCCCAGACGCGGAGCATATTTATGTTTGCCTCTGCGGCGGCGCGAATAAGTCGGTCGTAGTCGTCGTTGGTGACGGAGCCGGCGAATACCGAAGCGGGTATCCAGTTAGCGCCTTTGGCGTAGATTTTCCGGTCGTTAATCTCGAATTCGAACCTCCGTCCGGTCTTATCGGCTGCCTGATTTAGTTTTACAGTTCTGATTCCGAAGGCGCGCTGTACAGTGTCAACGATTTCGTCGTCGGCGAACAGATTGACGCGGGCCTGATATAAATTGGGTTGGCCATAGCCCGCAGGGAACCACAGTTGCGGATTGTCAATGTGCACGACGGCTGAGCCGCCGTCACCGTGAGGTTCGAATTCCAGATGCCGAACGATTTTTTGGTCGGGAGCGTAAATGTCAAGTGCACATCGAAATTTTTGTTGGGCGACCATGTCAATGACGACGGCGATACGGACGTCGGCGGTATTCTCGTCGCAGTGAATGGTTCTTATATGTACATTGGCCAGGCATCCCTTAGAGACTGCTTCGATTCTCAGCGGTCGCCATATCCCGCAGCCGGGCAGAGGCGGACAGAAATCCCAGCCGAACTGGTACTGGGCCTTGCGGACGTAAGCGCGATACGGATTCAAGAATTGCTTTTCGCTGAAAGGGGTGTAGCGGTCCATTAGTTTTTTTGCGTATGGGACGACGGGTTCGAATTTGACGAGAAGGTAATTGCCGACGGGTTTGATGTATTTTTTGATGTCGAATCGGTGCCGGATGAACATGTTTTCGGTTCTGCCGAGGAGCTTTTCGTTGAGCCATACGCTGGCGAGTGTGTCGAGGCCGTCACAGACCAGCTCGATTTTGTCGGCCCTTAGCGTCTCTTGGGATACGTCAAAGACCCTTCGAAAGACCCAGTGCCTGTCGCTTACCCAGGAATAATTTTCGGGGTTGGCGTCGATGTCGGAGCGGTCGATTTTT
>CAYSTP010000043.1:0-14711 GCA_964434085.1 uncultured Pirellulales bacterium | reverse complement strand
GTCTCGAGTGTCGCTTCGCATAGCTGTTCCTTGGCTTTGCTGTCAATTCGGGTCAGCGTTGTCAGCACTATGCCGACCAGCACAGCAACAATCGCCACTGCAATCAGCATATCAACCAGTGTCAAACCATTCTGTAACCTGTGAGTCTTCATTGTGCTGCCGCAAAACCGCTGCGGTAAAATGCTGCTATTTAATATTGGTAATATCATCGCGTGTGCCGTATTCGCCGTCGGCCCCCGCCGAGATGAGCAGATACGAATCAGGCCGATAAGGCCACTTTATATTCAGACTCAGATTAGAGGCTTTAGGGTCAACTATCTTGTAATCCTCATCGTAAAAATATAGTCCGGCATTACCACTGCTGCCGTTATTTGTAACAAGCGTATGCGGCTGGCCCGACTGGATTTTCCCCCGCTGAATCAATTCTATATTATCATCGCTGTTATATATCCGGTTCTCTATAGGGCCGGTATAGAATACTTTACTCGACGTATTTGCACGATAATAGAGGATGGGTGTCCCGGCCTTGTAATTAGTCGTTTTGCCGCCGGTGCTGGTAATAGTTACCGGGTTAACGGTAAACACATCACATAAAACGTATCTTTTGTCATTGTTACCGGAGGGCTCAAGCGGCCCCAAACCGTTTTTATATTTGAGGTCCTTCAGGGTAAACGCGTATTTATTGCCGTCATCCAGATACGGCCCTTTACGCTGCTGGAGGTTCTGCCTGCCCGTCGGTGTACTCGGGTCGAGATTAACGGGGTACAGATCCACAGGGGAAGTACCGTCATCAAAGCCGTCTCTGTTAAAGGTTGACTTGCTGTGGAAACCGAGCAGGTCCTGTCCGAGCATCGCCTCTGCCAGTTTCTGTGCTCCACAGTACGACCTATCCTTGGAATCGAACATTAAAGAAGGCGGATAATACCCGAAGTCATTCTTAAACGCCCCTATGGCCAGGTCAATAGTATTAAGCTGGGCCTTTTGCTCGGTCTCTTTTACCATCGTCTTGACCTTCGTTATCGCCGGCAGCAGAATCCCCAGCAGGATGGCGATTATTGTCACCACCGTCAGAATCTCCACAACGGTAAATGCCTTGTTTCGCGTTTCCACTACTGTCCCCTTTTTTTCAAGCCACAGAGAACACAGAGGTCACAGAGAAAACAAATTACAAATCCGTGTAAGTCCGCGCTAATCCGTGGTTTCAAAATAATCTTTTCTACTCAACATAATAGAGCCAGTCACGCAGCCCATATTCGTTAGCAATAACCGCAAAATCTTCAAAGTTTACAATATCGTCCCCGCTCAGCTCCGCACCGCAGCATTTTCCATCGCCCAGCCAGTACTCGCTGAGCACCATCACATCCCCCAGATCTACCGCGCCGGACAAATCCAGGTCCAAATCCAGCTTTTCCATCCGGAACGTCCCTTCCTGGCCCCACCTTGTCCAGTCCGTATTCAACAACCAGTCCTCGGCGAACAGCGCCAAATCCATATAGTCCACAAACCCATCTTCATATAAGTCATCCTTCGCGCTTGCCGGTTCATCCATCCACGACAAGGCCAGCTCGGCAAAGTCGGCAAGCGTAACATAACAATCCTGGTTCAGGTCGCCGGCCAGGTAACCGAAACCGCCGCAGTGGGCATTGAACTTGATATAATCCCAGCAGGCGTCATATTCGATACTATCTTCGGCGCCGTCGTTAACTCTGACTCCCAAAGATAAGGTATGCATCAGGTCGTCCATATATCCCTCAGGAATCACACACGTCTGATTTTCGTATAAGCCTCTGACATCGGTTCCGACACTGTTCGATTCCCATACTACGTTGCCGTCAATAGCTATTACGGCACTGCGTTTTTGCGGGTTCCATATCTTGTTGTAGGTCGTGGTAAGCAGAACATCAAAAATAATCTCATTAGCGTCTTTGAGGCATACCTGCTGAGAAACGAGCCCCATATCACCCTGGTCAAACTCGCCGTAGCGGTCGCTGTAAATCCGCAGGTAGTAATTGCCTTCGGTCAGCCCGCCCGCCCACAGCGATGCGCCGAAATTATACTCCGCAAGATTTACATCACACCAGTATCGCGGCGTGTTCCCAGCCGTTATGTAATCGACTGTGGTATCGTCGTATTCAAAGCTGCCGTTCCTGACCAGGCTGTTTTGGACCTGTCCCAAAACCGTTGTCCCCGCAATAAACATAATAGCCGCTAAAGACAAAATTCTATTCATCACCGTTTCTCCCGCTGAGTTATTAGCCCTGACCATCATTTCTGGAAATTGTAGATATCGTCGCGTGTGCCATACAAGCCATCATTACCGGCACTCAAAAGAATGTAAGAATCCAAATGGATGGGTCTTCCATCATCAACCGGGATGCTATCGTTATTTATCTTAAAGTAAAATGAATCTGGCAAGCCAGGCCAAACATTTACCCCTCCTGGGGTGTAATTTGATGCCATTGGATGCTCGTATTGCAAAGTGTCATCCCATGGGACTTGAAGTTTCAATAATTCATCGTTGTCCTCGTGGCGGTAAAAGCGTATCCTATTGGCTGGTGGAGGATACCCTCCACCTGATAAACGTGGATTGGGATTATAGTCTCCGGAAGTATTGGCCTTATAATAAAGAATTGGCATTCCGAGTGGGTCTCCACTTTTAGTCATACGGCGTGTGTACACATCACAGAGAACAAAGACCTTTTCAATATTGTTGAAAACGCCAACATCTCCCTCTTTCCAGATGCCCGTTTCGTATGGATTACTCCCAGTTGCATCAGTAAACGTCAGTCGCGTAGCATTGGCGTTTTGAAGCTCTAAGTATGGTCCCAGCCGTCCTTTCAAATCTTCGGGCAGCGGGGTTTTTCCGGGATACCCGTACAAATCCTTCGTGTTGGATGGATCCATAAAATCTGCCCGAAAGCCTGAGTCTCTGTGAAAACCCAAGAGGTCTTGCCCTACCATCGCCTCGGCCAGCTTCATAGCTCCGCAATAAGGAGCACCATCGGCATCGTTCTCACCTGAAGGTGGATATTCTCCCGTCTCTTTTTCGAACATTTCCATAGCAACGTCGATACTGTGGAACTGGGCGCGCTGCTTGACTTCCCTGGCGAAGCGCTTCACCTGGCTTAGGGCCGGCACCAGCAGGCCTATCAGAATGATGATAATGCTCATCACCGTCAGAAGCTCGACGATGGTAAACGCCTTATATTTGTTCGATTTGGTTTTCACTTGCATCAGTTTTTCTCCTTATTAGCCCAATTATTGCTTTTTCACCCTCACTTTATCCGGCTGCACCCAGGCCGGAAATAATCTGAATCATCGGCAGGAATATCGCCAGAACGATTGTCATAACGATAGCCCCGAGGCAGATAATCATAATTGGCTCCAGCAGGCTCATCAGCGACGCCACCAGCACGTCCACCTGCTCGTCATAGTTATCCGCAACTTTATTAAGCATCTTGTCCAAATCACCGGTCTCTTCACCGACCGCCACCATGTTCGAGACTATCAAGTCGACCGTTTTCGACTGCCGCAGAGGCCCGGCGAACGTATCACCCTGCCGAATTGAGTTATGCACGTTACCCAGCATCCTTGCATAGACCTCGTTGCCGGAGGTCTCGCGCGTCACGTTCAAAGCGTCCAGAATCGGCACGCCGGCGCTTATCAGAGTACCCAGCGTCCGTGTCCAGCGGGTTACGGAAATCTTGCCGCTCAAGTTCCCGATGACGGGCAGCTTCAGTTTGATGGTATCCAGCACCAGCCTGCCTGTCCTGAACTGCCTGATAAACTTAAGCAGAATAATAACCACAAACGGCACACAGATGAGAACCAGCCAGCCGAATTTATACGCAATCCAGTTACTGATTGCCAGTACCGTCGTAGTAACCGGATTGAGCTTCTCTTCGACCATCTCCGTCAACACGTCCATAAACCTGGGGACCACCCACTTCATCAGGGCGAGCAGAATGCAAAACGCTGCTGTTAGAACGGCCGACGGGTATATCATCGCGCTTATAACACGTGATTTGAGTTTTTGAGCCTTTTCCATGAAGTCTGCGATACGCGACAGAATCAAATCCAGAACGCCGCCGGCCTCGCCCGCAGCCACCATGCTCACAAACAGATGGTCGAAGGCCCGCGGAAATCTCGCCAACGCCTCAGACAGCGTAGCACCACCCTCAATGTCATCCGCGACATAACCAATTACACGTTTGAATGTACCGCTCTTCTGCTGCTCCTGCAGGATGCGCAGTGAACGGAGAATCGGCAGGCCTGCATCCTGAAGAGTCGAAAGCTGTCGGGCGAACTGCGTCACTAATTTCTTTTTGACCCTGCCCCCCGAGCCGCGGCGTCGCCGTGGTCTGGCAGCGGCTCGAGCCGCCGCTTTTTTCTTCGCCCCGGCCTGTTCAACCTTCGTCGGGAAATACCCCATGTTGCGGATCTTGCTGACCGCTTCCTTCTGGCTCAAGGCATCAATTTCATCCTTTACCCCAACGCCCTGGGCGTCGAGTGCTTCATATTTGAACATTGGCATCGTGCACCTCCGTTTCTTCAAAAAGCCTTAACGGTCTTATCCCTCAACTATTGTTTCCTTGACTATCTCGTCGATACTCGTGATGCCGTCATATATCGCCGCCAGGCCGGTTTCTCGTAGTAGCTTCATTCCAGCCTTGACCGCAGCCGAACGTAGCACATTCGTCGAGGCATGGTTCATAATCAAATCACGAATCTCGTCATTAAAACACATAATTTCAAACAAGGCGGTCCTGCCGCGATAGCCCGTTCCGTTACACCTGTTGCACCCTTTTCCGTAGTAAAACTTTTTGCCCTGCACCTCGTCCGGCGAAAGCCGAAGCTCCATAAGCTGATTTTCGGTAGGCTCAAACTCCGTCTTGCAACTGTCACATATCTTCCTGATAAGCCGCTGAGCAATAATTCCCTCGATGGTAGCCGTAAGCAAAAACGGCTCGACCCCCAAATCAAGCAAACGTGCCACCGAACTCGGGGCATCGTTGGTGTGAAGCGTGGTAAAAACGAGGTGCCCTGTCAGCGACGCCTGCGCCGAGATCTCCGCCGTCTCAAGGTCACGAATTTCACCGACCATCACGATATCCGGGTCCTGACGCAAAATAGACCGCAGACACCGTCCGAAAGTCAGTCCAATGTCACTTTTCATCTGGACCTGAATAATACCGTCGATATCGTATTCAACCGGGTCCTCAGTCGTGATAATCTTGGTTTCTATGCTGTTAAGCTCACTGAGTGCCGCGTATAGAGTTGTCGTTTTGCCGCAGCCGGTCGGCCCGGTCACAATCAAAATCCCGTTCGGCTTGGCAATCAGCCTCCTGAACAGTTGCAAATCATCAGGCCTGAAACCGAGTTGCTCAAGGTCAAGGCTTATCTGAGTCCGGTCAAGCACACGCAGAACCACACTTTCGCCGAACATCGTCGGCAGCACACTCACACGCAGGTCCACCGGGTTGCCGCCGACCGTCAGCGAAATACGCCCATCCTGCGGCAATCGCCGCTCGGCAATATCCAGCTCAGCCATGACCTTAACGCGGGAACTCAAAGCCGCAGCGATATGCTTGGGTGGCGGAATCATCTCATAAAGAATGCCATCGATGCGGTATCGCATCTTGTATTCATCCTCAAACGGCTCGAAATGAATGTCGGATGCCTTGTCACGGATTGCCTGCAGTAACACAAGATTTAGAAGTTTCTTGACAGGGTTCGCCTCCGACAGCTCTTTTAGCTCATCAAGGTCAATACTCTGACTTCGCCCATCAAACTCCGCCAGGTGGCTGTCCTTCTGGATTTCCTCGATCAGCTCATTGAGCTGCTCCTGACCCTCTTCATCCGAGTAGTACTTCTTCAGCGCCTCCTCAAGCCATTCTGAATCGGTAAACTTTGCCTTGATTGTAATCCCCATCAGCCGCGCCAAGTCGTCTGTACTGCCGAAGTTATCCGCGTTATCAACGGCCACTGTCAGCTCGTTTTTTCCTTCGTCGAACCCGACAGGCACAACCCTGTACGTATTGGCCATCTGCGGCGGTACCTGCGACAGCACCTTCTTGGGGATATCTATTCCGCTAAAGTCCTCATATTGCATGCCCCTCTGTGCCGCCAGGGCCATATTAAGCTGCTTGTCATCTACAAGTCCCAACTCGCGGAGTATCTGCCCAATCCGGACCTTGCCCTTGCGCTGCTTCTGAATCCGCAAACACTCATGGACCTTTTCACGTGTCAGAAGCCCCATTTTGATAAGAATCCTGCCAAGTGTCCTGCTTTGAAGCTGTTCAACCGGTGGCATCTTAATTGTGCTTGCCTTTGCCATCCTAATCATCCCCAATTTAGAAGGTCATTTTTCCTAAATACTATTATATTTTCTTAACCTAAATGTTCAACTGTAATTATCAATTGGACACCTGGTCTGCTCCATTATTTGGTTTCCCATCTTTTTGTTATGCCATATAAGATAACCCTTTGTAAAAGATAGCTTTACGTGTGTATTTGACTTTGCTGATTGCAAGTCTCGCAGGTTAATATCTAAGCTGTCTGCCGGAAAAACTTTTTTTCCAACCGGGAAAAATGGGCCCCCACCAACAATAGTTCGAAAAACCCCCATAATTACAAGGGCTTGCTATGTACGCAGAATAGGCCCAACCTCGTCAAGGCCCTTCTTTTTGGCCCTGCCGCGAGCCGCCTCTGCCTTGGTCTTGGCCTTGTCCTGGAGCATACCAGGCTGTCTGGCCTTGTCCAACATCTCCTGAAGTGTAATACGCCCTTCATCGTAGAGCTGCCATAAATGCTCGTCCAGAAGCTGCATTCCCAGCTTCTTACCCGTCTGGATGGTTGAGTCAATGCGATAGGTCTTGTTCTCCCGGATAAGGTTGGCGATAGCAGGTGTAACGACCATAAACTCATAGGCTGCCACACGGCCGCGGCCGCTGGCCAGGGGACAAAGTGCCTGGCTTAGAACCGCGATAAGATTGCTGCTGAGCTGTGTGCGAATCTGTTCCTGCTGATTTGGCGGGAAAACGTCTATCAGACGAGTTATGGTACCCGCTGCGCTGGTTGTATGAACCGTGCTGAATACGAGGTGTCCGGTTTCGGCAGCCCGTATGGCTGCCTCGATAGTCTCAAGGTCACGAAGCTCGCCGACCAGGATTACATCCGGGTCCTGACGAAGCACACGTCTGAGCGCCTCACTGAAACTCGGAACGTCGTTGCCGACCTCGCGCTGATTGATGATAGACTTCTTGTGATTATGATAATATTCGATAGGGTCCTCTATTGTTACAATGTGGTGGTCAAGGCTCTCGTTGATGTAATTGACCATGGTGGCCAGGGTCGTTGTCTTGCCGCTGCCGGTAGGCCCCGTGACCAGGAACAGCCCGCGAGGCCGTCGGCACAGGGCGGCGCATATTTTCGGCAGGCCTATCTCTTCAAAGGTCATGATTTTCGAAGGAATCAGGCGCAATACTATTGCAATGTTCCCCTTCTGCTTGAATATAGCTACACGGAATCGCCCCTGGTCTCCGTAGGTAAAGCCGAAGTCCGTACCGCCTTCTTCCTGAAGCTCCTGCTGGTTCCTTTCGGGTGTAATGCTTTTCATCAGGGCCGTTGTATCGTCAGGCTCGAGAACTTTAGTTTCCAGCGACCGCAGGGTGCCGTGTATTCGTAACACAGGCGGACGCCCCACAGTCAGGTGTATATCCGACGCATCCTGTGATACACAGGCATGCAGAAGCCTGTCCATATTAACTGTTGCCATCTAATCTATCCTCAACTAACTACTAACACCTCCGGTTTGTGCTATCCTCGCCACTTCTTCAGCCGTAGTAATTCCGTTGAATATTTTAATCTTGCCGTCGTTCATCAGGGTCCGCATACCACTGGCAATCGCCGCCCTGCGTAAGTCCGTAGTAGGGGCCTTGGAAAACGCAAGCTCTCTCAGCTCATTGTTCATTTCAACCATCTCAAAGATGCCGATACGACCCTTATATCCCGTCCCCTGGCACTTACTGCATCCGGTGCCCTTATACAATATGTGTCTTTTACGGTCTTCGGGTGTGATATTAAGAAGTTTAAGGTGGTACGGGTTTGGGTTCTCGTTAATCACCTTACAACTGTCGCAGATAACTCTTACAAGTCGCTGGGCCATAATCGCCTGAATCGAGCTGGCCACGAGGAACGGTTTGACGCCCATGTCGATAAGGCGCGTTATTGCGCCTATGGCGTCGTTTGTGTGCAGGGTGCTGAACACCAAATGGCCTGTAAGCGCCGCCTGAACAGCGACATCCGCCACAACACCGTCACGAATCTCACCCACCAGTATGATGTTGGGCGCTTGACGAAGCATAGCCCGCAGAATCCTGTCAAACGTCAAGCCGATTTCCTCACGCACCTGACATTGATTCATGCCCGTGAAGTTATACTCGACCGGGTCTTCGGCTGTGATTATCTTTTTGTCCGGACGATTCAGCTCCTGAAGCGCCGCGTAAAGTGTGGTTGTTTTACCGCTACCGGTCGGCCCAGTCACAAGAAAGATTCCGTTGGGTCTTTTAATAATTTTCTGGAACTGGTCGTAGCCATCTGCCTCGAAACCGAGCGATTTGATACCGATGTTTACCGAGTCAGGCCGCAGAATACGAAGAACAATACTCGGTCCATGATAACCCGGCAGCGCCGAGACACGAAAATCCACATCCGAATCGTCAATCACCCGCTTGATACGTCCGTCCTGCGGCAAGCGCTTCTCTGCGATATCCATGCCTGAGAGAATCTTAAATCTCGTAATCAGCTGCGACTGCATGTTCTTAGGTATGTTGTCTTTTTCGAGACATACACCGTCAACGCGGTATCTTACGCGCACACGGTCAGCCATAGGCTCAAGGTGAATATCGCTGGCCCGCATATGATATGCACTGTCTATGATGAGGTTTGCGAGCCTTACAACCGGCCCGTCATCGACACCGCCGGCCTGCTGGATTCTCATAGCCTCTGCCTGAAGCTCGTGTCCTGCTTCGGCCAGCTCCGCCGCTGTGGCGTCGATGCTGTGCTTCAGCTCATCGGATTCCTGGCGTTCGGTCCGGTCGAACTGGTCCTGAATAAGCCGGCGAATCTTGTCGGGATTACCCAGACGGCAATCAAGCTCCTTGTTCAGCCGCAGCCGCAGGTTATCCATCATATCCAAATCCATCGGGTCGCTGATGGCCAGCTTCAGGCGCCCGTTATCTATCCCCAGGGGCAGGACATTGTACCGCCGCATCAGCTCTTCGCTAATCAGCTCCGTGGCGTTTGGCGGGATTGCAATGCTGTCAACATCGACATAGTGCAGGCCGTGCTGTTTGGCGAGCGCCTTGATAAGCGTTTCTTCGCCAATCAGTTTCTTCTCTATCAACAATTCGCCGAGCCGTCGTCCTGTGCTCCTGGACTCCTTAATAGCCGCAAGCAAAGGCTCTTTTGAAACGACACCGGCCCGGTAGAGAATTTCTCCAAGGCGTCTGCTTTTTTTCGCCATTTCTGCGATGCCTTAACACGAAGCCCCACTTTCGATTATTATACCACAACTACCTGTTTCAGTCAAACCAGGGCTTGTTCATATATTTCGCCGTAATAAATCCAAGGCCGCATTTGCTGCTCTTTTTCGGACGCTGTCTCTGTCTCCACTAAAAACAAGCCTTTCTACAAAGATGGCGTCGGCCTTGGCCACGCTTATATAAACAAGTCCAACGCTTTTATCGGCTGTCGCTCCGCCCGGCCCGGCAATTCCGGTTATGCCGATGCCATAATCAGCCCCTGCCTTGCGCCTGGCCCCGGCCGCCATAGCGGCGGCAACCTCTTCGCTAACCGCACCATTTTTTTCGATAAGCTCCGGGGCAATTCCCAATTCCCTGATTTTTGCCTCATTACTGTATGCAACCCAGCCGCAAAGAAAGTAATTGCTCGAACCGGGCACATCCGTCAGAAGTTTACCCACGAGGCCTCCGGTGCACGATTCCGCGACCGCCAGCGTCTTATGTAATTCTGTCAGCCTGATTCCGACCGCCTGTGCCAAACTAATATCTTCTTTAGCAAAGACTATATCACCCAGAATCCCGGCTATTTTGCTTTGTTCGCTTTCTGCTATCGAATTTGCTCGTTTCATATCCTCATCCCTGGCGATTATGTGCACTGTAATTACGCTGTCTCGAACTGTGGTGTTCACCAAAGGATTGCGTTCTCGCTCCATGCGATTGCCAAGCAGCTCTGCCATATTCGATTCGCCCATACCGAAGCATTTCAATTTGCGAATTGCCACGACTTCCCGGCCGTCCAGCTCAACCAGTTTTGGCAGGACAGATTGCTCAAACATTCGTTTCATTTCTGCCGGAACACCCGGCAGGGCAAAAAGCAAAATGGATGCTGGATGCTGGATGCTGGATGCTCGTCGAGAATCGAGACTGAGCATAATTCCAGGCGCGGTGCCAATATCGTTCTTAATCGCCTGTGCACCTTCCGGGATATATGCCTGCATTTGATTCCGCTGCGGCATTTGCCTGCCGCACCCGGCAAAGAAATTCTCGATATCTGCAAGCGCTTCTTCATCCAGCTTAAGCTCTTTGCCGCAGTATTTACTTATTGCCCGTCTCGTAAGGTCGTCATCGGTTGGGCCAAGTCCGCCTGTAGTCAGGATAATCTCTGCTTCGTCACTTGCCGCACGAAGCGCCCCGATAATAGCATCGCAGTCATCGCCCACCACACGGACCATGACCACAGGTATTCCGATTGATAAAAGTCTTTCACTCAGGTATGCCGAATTCGTATCAACACCCGAACCGTTCAGCAGTTCATTACCTATACTGACTATGCTCGATTTTGACATAGATTTATATCTGGGCTCTTGTCTAAAACATTTCACACGTTTTTCAATGTTTGGCTGTGGCGGAGGTTACGCCGGATGGTGGATTTTATAGTTAGAGCAATCGTCTGATTTGCTCCTCAAGGATGGGCAGGTCGTTTTCCACAACCGACCAGACGGCCTCCAAGTCGATACGAAAATAATCGTGAACAAGGATATTTCGCGTGCCAATAATCTTGAACCAGGGTATTTCAGGGTGAAGTCCCTGGAATTCACCGGAGATTCGAGCGGCTGCCTCCCCGAGTGTCAGGAGATTATGTAAAATCCAGGTTTGTACAAGCTCCTCATTTCTAAAGGCGTCTTTTCCGCGAGAGGCGTATTTTTTGATGTTCTCAATCGCCTCCTGAATGTCGAGCAATCTCTCCCTGTCGTCTCTCATAGGGCAATAGCTTCGCTGAGAACCCGGTCGCGGATACGAGGTCGCAAGCCGGCAGGCGTAACTACATCAACGTTGCGACCGAGCAATTGCTGCAATTCATAAAGCAGGCCGCCAAGGTCAAATAAGCTGCGACCAGGCGCCAAGTCCACAAGAAAATCCACGTCGCTGCGGTCGTCGGCGGTTCCTCTGGCAAAAGAACCAAAAACACGGATATGAGATGCGCCATACCGGGCAGCAAGTGACATTATCTGCTCTCTTCGTTGACTGATTAGCTCTATTCCCATAATTTATTTTAGTGTAATTTCTGCATTCATTTGTGTCAAATTATTTTATCCCATAAGAACAATCTGTCCATAAATCCTAAGGTAAACTACGGCAGTTTTACAATCTAATCACCGCCTTGAGCACACCGTCACGGTACTCTTCGACAATATCGAAGGCTTTTGCAGTCTGTTCCATTTCAAACCGGTGCGTCAGCATGAAATCTATCTTTGCCCTGCCCGATGTTACAAGCCCTATCGCTTTTTCGTCGCAGCGGTTCTGCCTTCGGATATTTACGATTGCCAGCTCTTTTCGGCGAACAGCATCGACCCTGAAGGAGGCCCGTTCGAATCGTGGTATTCCCACAATCGCCAGTATCCCACCCGGCCGCAGCACCTCAATCGCCTCATCCAGTGTACTCTGCCGGCCTGCACATTCCAAAGCGACGTCCACACCCGAAGGTTCCGCCGAACAGATACCTTCTACAACGCTTTGCTTATCTGGATTGCCGACCCAGCAGGCCCCGTGCTCGAGAGCCGCTTTGCACCGTGCTTCGATTCGCTCTGTCATATATATTTTTTCAGCACCCGCCGCTTTTGCCGCAACCATACAGCTAAGCCCTATCGGCCCGGCTCCGAAAATCACTGCTCTGCTGCCGCCCTTTACACCCGCTTGCTGCACCGCATAAACGCCGATTGTAAACGGCTCACACAGCGCCGCCGTCTCCAGACTCATCTTTCCTGTGACATTAAATAGATTCCTCTGGGGCATCACGATGTATTCGCACAGGCAGCCGGGCCCCTCGCCGGGCGTCCCCAAAAAGCGCAGGTTACGACAGGTATTTTCCCTTCCCATCCTGCACTGGTCGCACCGGCCGCAGCTTTGCGCCGGATTAACCGCTACTTCATCACCGGCTTTGACTCTGTTAACAGCCTTACCGACCTCTTCCACAATACCGCTACACTCATGTCCGACGCGATACGGATATTCGACTTTGTTGGAGCCTATTCGCCCTTCTACATAATAATGCACATCGCTGCCGCACACACCGACGACCTTCACCCTCACCAGAACATCGGTGTCCCGCTCGATACGCGGCCTGGGCAGTTCTGCTATCTCCATCCGCTTTATACCTGTTAGTTGCACCGCCTTCACTGCGTCGCCGCCCTAAACGTTGAATCTAAAGAGTATCACATCACCGTCCTGGACAACGTAATCCTTGCCCTCCAGCCGGACCTTACCTACCGCTTTCGCCGCCTTTTCGCTGCCGAACTCTTTCAGGTCTGAAAAACTCACTGTCTCAGCCCGTATAAAGCCTCGTTGAATATCGCTGTGGATTTTGCCCGCGGCCTCCAGTGCAGTCGTATCCTTCATTATCTGCCAGGCCCGTGCCTCATTCGGCGCCGCCGTAAGAAAGCTGATAAACCCGAGCGCCTCGTAGCAGCTTCGAACGAATTTACTGACCGTCGATTCACTTATTGACATCTCCGTCATAAAATCAGCTCGACTCTTCTCATCGAGCTGCGAAAGCTCAAAGGCGAGTTTCGCACAGACCTGTACAACCGGCGTATTCTCATCGAGCGCGTCACCCAGGTCGATTTCCTGCTGCAACTGATTCTCACCAACATTGACCGCTACGACCATCGGTTTGAGTGTTAAAAAGCCCAGGCTTTTTATCATTTCCCTTTCCTGGTCCGTTTCTATTGCGGTGCTGATGGGTTTTTCCTGCTCGATTGCAGCTTGAAGTTTCTGATGAAGTGCAAGCTCAGTCTTATCGTGCGTCTGCGCCTTGCCGGGCTTTTTCATTTGCTTTTCGAGGTTTTCGATGCGTTTGGCAACGAGCTCCAAATCGGCCAACAAAAGCTCGGTCTTCAACTGGTTAAGCTCCGCAGCCGCGTCGGCCTTTGGGCCTACCGACTCATCTTCAAACGCCCTGACCACCAGCACGAGCAGCTCGACCGCTCGGATTTGCTGAAGATGCCGTCTCGCCGCCGCCCTGCCGTGCTCGTCGGCAAAATTAAAGCCCGGCACATCCAGACAATCGATTGTTGCGTGCGTGATCTTCCTGGACCTATGAAGCTTAGCCAGCCAGTCAACTCTTTCGTCCGGAACCAAAACAATCGCCTCTTCAATCGCAGTTGCCCCGACCGGCGGCATATGTTTACCGCTCATCGCCGAGACCAGCGTGCTCTTGCCCGACTGCAATAATCCGATTACCACCGCCTGCACCTATACCGCTCCTTAGCCGTACGCACTGTTACCATGGCTGTCATAAACTACAACGGCGGGAAAATCGACCATTTGAAGCCTGCGAATCGCTTCGGTCCCCAAATCTTCGTAGGCTATTACCTCAGCTTCTATAATTTTCTTGCTCAGCAGCGCCCCCGCCCCTCCGACAGCCGCCAGATGAACCGCTCCATATTGGGTCAGAGCTTCGCGTACCGATTTATCCCTGTATCCTTTGCCAATCATCGCCCTCAGGCCATGTTCAATCAAAATCGGGCTAAATTTATCCATGCGCTGGGCTGTTGTAGGTCCTGCAGCGCCTATAGCCCTGCCGGGCCGTGCCGGCGTTGGACCAAGAAAGTAGATAATCGCACCGGCCAATTCAAACGGCAACCGCTCACCTTTTTTGATTGATTCGCACAGGCGCTTATGCGCCATATCCCGCGCGCCGTAAACCACGCCCGAAATCAACACCTCCTGCCCCGCTTTAAGTGCCCGGGCGTCCTGCTCGCTTAAAGGACTCTGCAATCTTACCAGCTCTGAACTACTCATCCAGTGGCATCCTCTTTAAGACTATCAGTACATAATATATTGCCGCAGCGGGTTGTTTGAAAGCATAAAAAAAGCCGTGGCCGAAGCCACGGCTTTGGGAGAATCAACCTCTCTTACACTTGGCTCAGGCTTGAATCTCGTCGATTGTTACCTGCAGATACTTTTGCCTGTGTCCTATACGCTTTTTGCTGGCCTTTCGCCTGCGAAAATGCATCGGGTACAGCTTAGGTCCTTTAACTATCGATTCGGCCGCTGTTTCGCTGAACGAGGCGATGACCTTTGCCCCGTCAACGTAAGGCGTACCAATCTTAACCTTCTCACCGTCATTGACAAACAGCACCTTATCCAGCTCGATGGTCCGGGCATCCGGCGCCACCTCGGTCAGCT
>CAYSTP010000042.1:2119-14718 GCA_964434085.1 uncultured Pirellulales bacterium | reverse complement strand
CGGCTCTTCTTGCGGGCCGCCGTCCGTTTGTGCATCGTGCTTGTCACCGCGGTCTTATCCAGTTTTCTGCCGACGGCCTTCAATTGCTCGCTCGCCGCCTCGACATTACCCGCTGCGACGGCCGCCTCGAATTGTTTGGTCAGCGTCTTGACCTGGCTCTTGCGAGCACGGTTGATAGTTCTCCTCTTGGCATTCTGCCTGACTCTCTTCTTGGCTGATAACGAAGTTGGCACCTGCTTCTCCTAAAGGTTTCTCTATTACCTCTAAAGCGATGTATTTTAACCGCCCTTTCTCAATCTGTCAACCCGCTTGCTGACGTCCCTGTAGCCAAAGTCGACCTGGGCGATTTTACGGTAAATCTCGAGCGCCTCTTCCGTATCGCCCAGCTTCTCATAGCAAAGCCCTAAATTGTACTGCAAATCCTTGGCAATTGCGTCATCTTTAATCTCATAGCTGTCCATGGCCTGCTGGAAGATTTCCATCGCATCGGTGGTCCAGCCTTTCAGGAAGAAGCAGACGCCGATTTTGCCCATCGCCAGGATTTTCCGTCTGGGGTCCCTCTGGGCCTCCTGGAACAGCGGAATGGCCTGCTCGTACCGCTTATCGGCCAGCAGCCGGTCGGCGTACTCATACTTGGCGTGCAGGTCGGTCGGGTAATTCTCCACAACCTCCCGCCAGTGCTCAAGTTGGGCCTGATTAAGCTGCCGCAACAGCTCGGCCGCCTGCCCTCCTGCGCCCGCTGTTCGCCGGGTCTTGCGAAGATTGCGCTTCAATTGGCTAATCCTGATTTCCTCGGCCTTCTGCTTGAAGCTGAAATCCCCGCTCGACGCGCACGCATCGGCCAACAGCTCTATCGCCTCGTTCTCGGCTTCGTCGGTCTCGGTCTGGGCAAGTGCATTGGCAAGATTAAAGATGTTCTGCGATAGGGTCGGATTCTTCGCGTGCTGGGCACGGGCGTCTCTTATCAGAGTCTCGCGGAAATCGTCACTTTTGACCACACCATCCGAGGCGTGAAGCTTCCGCTGTGCCTCGCTGTCTTTAATAGCCTTTCTGAAATCACCCTCCTGGTCGTACCTGCCTCGCGATACGGTCAGCTCTGCGGACAGTCGTTTGTATTCGTCGCTGAGCTCGTGGTCGGAAGGCTTGAGCTCCGAAGCTCTCTTGCAGGTGACTATCGCCTTTTCATACTGGCCGATAGATGCATACGCATCCTTCAACAATACGTAGGCGTGCACGCTCGGATTCTCCGAACCGTTCGTCGCCACAAACAGCAAATCAGCCAGCCACTGCGTCGTCTTCGCATAGCCGCCGGTGTACGCAGCCTTGAGCATGGCCTGCAGATACGGTAAATGGTCCGGGTCCTTGGCAAGCAGGTATTCGGCGTTGAGCATCTGTTCGAGTGTGTCCTTGCCGCGCGAGTACTTGACCCTCTCGACCATTGAGGGCTTTTTGCCTTTGTGTGACTGACGCAAAAGGGCAAGCTCACGCAAAGGCAGATGTCCCTGGATGAGATTATCCGGGTCGAAACGCAGACCTTCGATGTACATACTGATAGCGTAGTCGAAGTTATTCCTCTCTGCTATCTCCTTCGCCCGGGCGAAAAAGGTCCGCGCTTTTTCTATATTTTGTCCCTCAGTGGGCTGGTCCATAAACGTAACCTACTGACCTTAATAGAGCTACAGCCGAACCAACTATCCTATCGGCAGGTATAGGTCTGTCAATAAATAAATACCCTCGCCCTATCGGACCTTCGACGTTGAAATTGAAGGATTGCTGTTCAAGGATGAAGGATTAGTTGGTTAGCTAAAATGCGGTACGCGGAACGCAGCTCGATTCCTCACCGCATCCAGACGTGCTCCTGCGTTTCTCGCAGCCCGACGCACTTACCGAATATCTCGTAATGCAACATCGCCGCTCGTAGCTGCTCGCTCGTCCCTATCTCTACCCCCGGCCCTTCCACAACTGCTAATGCCGTCGCCGCCGCAAGCGGCGCCGCTTCAACAACACCCTTTTTTTCCTCAACCGCTTCAGGCGGCCCCCCCCTGTACCGATAGTCAACCGCCTCGGCCTGCTTCGGCTGTTTTACTGGCCGTGGAACAGCCTTATCTCGTGCAAGCTGCCGAGCCATCTTAGAAGCTCGTACCTGCATAGGCCTTGTACGTGCTTTTTCCGGCTCGCTTCGTAAAAGGCGTTCGAAACTCGGGCGAGTCCGCGGTTGCGGTCTTGGTTTCGTCTGCTGCTTCTGTTTTTCATCCTGCGACTTTGCCGCACGAGCTTTTATTATCCCGCCGATTGCCCAGAACACCGCCAGCGCTATAAAGACCAGCAGTTGCATCCAGCCGTTCTCATCTCCGTCCGCCCCCCGCCCAAGAACTACAAGTTGTCCAGCCAGCCAATCCATCCGCTAAACCTTACCGCAAACCCGTCGCCTGTACCCTGAACCCTGTACGCTATACCCTATTCCTTCCTCTTCGGCTTACTCAATGAGTCGCGCATATCCGTATCGGCCATGATATTCTTCATCCTGTAATAATCCATCACACCGAGATTGCCCTTCTGGAACGCCTCAGCTATCGCCAGCGGCACCCTCGCCTCATTCTCAACCACCAGCGCCCGCATCTCCTGCTCTCGCGCCACCGCCATTGCCCTTCTCTTTTCCGCCTCAGCCTTGGCCCTTCTCATATCCGCCTCAGCCTGTGCCGCCTGCAGCGTCGCCCCGACATTCTCACCCACATCCACATCCGCGATGTCAATCGAAAGAATCTCGAAAGCCGTCCCCGCGTCAAGCCCCTTCGCAAGCACCTGTTTGCTTATCTTGTCCGGGTTCTCCAGCACGCCTTTATATGTGATTGCGCTTCCAATCGTGGTGACTATGCCCTCGCCCACGCGGGCAATGATGGTCTCTTCCGTCGCCCCGCCGATGAGCCTGTCGATGTTCATTCGAACGGTTACGCGGGCCTTGGCCTTGAGCTGGATTCCGTCCTGTGCAACGGCATCGACCGTTTCTCTGCCGCGGGATGGGTCCGGACAATCGATGACCTTGGGTTTTACGCTGGTAGTTACCGCATCGAGTATGTCACGCCCCGCCAGGTCGATCGCCGTGGCCGTCCCGAACGACAAAGCGATATTCGCCCGGTTGGCCGCAATCAGCGCCCGAACCACATTCGGCACGCGGCCTCCCGCCAGGTAGTGACTTTCCAAATCCTTTGTCGTCAGCGTCAATCCCGCCTGTACAGCCGTAATCTTGCTGATTACTATCATCCGCGGGTCAACCTTGCGAAGCCACATCCCTATCAATTCCGACATCTTGACATCCGCCCGTGCAAAGAAGGCCTGTATCCACAGCCGGAAAAACTTGACGAACAGCAGGAATAACACCAGTAATACTATCCCGCAGATAACCAGCAATGCCGTAATTACCACCCTGCCCCGGTCCGCCTGCATCAGAATTTCGCTCAATTCAAACATCTCCCTATCCTTTCACTAATTTTCTTTACCTAAGGTATCTTCGACGACGAGCCGCACCGTAAGCTGCGTGCTCTCAACCTTTATTACCCTTACGTTTGCATCCCTATCAACATATCCGCCTTCTGCGACGCATTCAAGCCTGCGTCCGTTGAAATCGACCATACCGACCGGCCGAAGCGGAGTTATTACCTTTCCCACAGCGCCGAGAAGCGCCTTGAGGTCGTCGGTATCGCGAACGCCCTCGCCAGGCCGTTTCTTCGGCGGCGCAAGCGTGACGGATTTGCCGAACCGCGTTTTGGGAAATATCTTGTACGCCACCACCAGCACCACCGGTATCTCAACCAGCGCCGTTACTATCCCAACCCACCGCGGCACCGCCTCCAGCTTGAAGAATATCATCAGCCCGGCTGCCAGACATGCCAGCGCCGCAATACTTATCAGGCCCCCGCTGGGAACGAAAATTTCGGCGACGATAAGGACCGCACACGCGAAGTACAGAAAAACCGCAAATCCAATCCACCAAACCATTCGCAATTCCTCAGTCGGCCAATTCCCGAACCTGTCGAAGGATGTGCCCGGGCCGTCAAACCATACGCATAACGGGCCGTATTATTCATTAATTTTACGCACGATTACGCGATTGCCGCGAATCTCGATTATCTCGATTTCGGCCCCGCTGTCAATGAATTCCGCCTGGCAGACCACGTCCACGACAGCTTCGCCGAATCTTGCTTTACCTGCCGGGCGAAGCTTCGCCACGACTTGGCCTTTATCGCCGACCTTGAGCTTCTGTCCCACCGCTTCAGGTGCGACGGTCATACTGGCCTCGAATTCGTCGCCCTTTTTGGCCAGTGCAGGGACAAGGGCCAGACCGGTAAACGCACTGAGCCTGGGCAGATGCCTGGCCAGCAGCCAGGCCGCAACCACAAACAGCCCAAAGCCTATCAAAAGCCCCAGCGCCCCTTCGATGAAGACCTGCCATTCGAAATCGCTGCGCGGCACCGGCCATTCGTCGGGCTTGTTTCGCACTAACATACCGACAAGACCGGCCATGATAAAAACGATACCGAGCACGCCGGTAATCCCGAAACCCGGTATCACAAAAAACTCTATCAGCAATAGGATAATACCAATCACAAACACTGCTACCTCGACCCAGTTGGCCAGGCCGGTCAGATACTTCGAACTAATAATAATCACGAAGCAGATAACGGCCACCAGACCGGGTAGCCCCACTCCGGGAGTGTTGAACTCAACATAGACACCAAGCAGCGCAAGCAATACCAGGATGCTCATCACCGCCGGCGAATTTATCAGCCGGACCATCTCTTCCGACCAGTTCGTCTCGAAGACCTCCGCCGGCTCGGTAAAGGTCACATTATCCCGCTTTTCAAAAAAGACGAGCGCCTCGTTCACATCGGCTACGACCTCACGGGCTATCCCATACTCCGCGGCCTTTTTGGCGGTCAGCGTCAATATCTCATCATCACGCACTACCAGCTCTTTGCCGTTGAGGTCCCATTCGTTGGCGTCCTTAGGCAGGCGTTCTTTCTCGAAAAACGCAAACTCGCCGGTCTGGATATTCCTGATTCGCCAGACCTCGAGCTGCATACTGACCATCGCACGCAGCAAGGCCTGCGGGTATTTGTTTGCCTCTGCTGCGCGGTCGAACGCCGCCCGTGTAAAGCTCTCAGCCTTTTCACGCTCCACACCTTCGAGCTTGCCTCCCATCTGTATCGGCGCACAGTCGCCGATAGTGGTATTTTCGAGCATTATGATATCCTGACAGGACACGCTTATCATCGCCCCCGCTGAGATGGCCTCGGTGCGGATATAAGCTACCGTCCGGGCCCTTTTGCCCACGTCGAGGATGAAGTACTTCGCTATATCGTCCGCCGACTGCAAAAGCCCGCCGTATGTCCCTATCTCATAAATGAGATAATTCGCCCCGTCGGCAAGGGCCATATCCGTCCGCCTTTGGATGGATTTATATAGTCCGTCGTCAATCATCCCCGTGCAGATAATCCGAGCAGCCTTGGCCTCTTTCGGCTGCACCGTTACAAGATTCGGCTCCGCTGGAACGTTGTTCGGCTCCGACAAGGCGAACGATATCAGAATTAACGTAAGCGCCGGTGCAATCAACTTACGAGTGTCGAGTATGACATCGAGTACATTCCTCATACCCGGGATTTTAGCACACCCACCCTGTCCTGACAACTACAAAGGATTAAAGATTAAGGTTTAGTCCCGGACAATTTATCCTTTATCCTTAATCAATAATCCTTAATTGAGTTGGCGTTGCGGCAGGCGTGAGGATATGGTATATAGTCGCCGGTAAAACGGAAACGTGGCTTCATTTCGATTGACAATTCGGTAATAAAAATGAGCAGGGACAAGCTAAAAACTGCGGTGCTTGGTTTGAAAGACGGAGGGGATGGCCTTTTGGGCATAGCGGCGGGGTCGCAGTATTTCGATATAGTCGCGGTGGCGGAGAAGGAAACCGAGGTTGCTCAGAACACGGCCAGGCAGTACGGCTGCGCAGCATTCGATGATTACCGGCAGTTGGTAATTCAGAATGAGCTTGACTGTTTGCTGGTTGCTGCGGGCTTGTACAGTTGCGAGCAGCATATCCGCTCCGCGATAAAGAAGAAGTTCAATATATTCAAGCTAAAACCTCCGGCGAGGAATTTCGAGGAGGCAAGCGAGCTTGTCAGACTGGCAAAGGCCGAAGGAGTGAAGCTTTCGGTGGGGGTCCCATTGCGGTTCGGCGAAGTGTTCGCACAGTTGAACTCGGTGATTGAGACGGGAACGGTCGAGCAGGTATCATTGGTTACGGTGGACAGCGAATATCGCAGGGAGTATCGGCCTGCCTGGCACAACGACCCGAACCTGGCCGGCGGCGGGGCCCTGCTGCGGGAGGGTTATGAGATTATCGATTTGATGGTCCAGGTGTTCGGTGTGCCCGAGCTGGTCTATTCGTTAGTGACCAATACGGCGTCGGACAGGCAGCAGAGGCATGCACTGACGGAGGATTCGGCGGTGGTGACGATGAAGTACGGCAGCGATTTGTGCGTGAATCTTGTTGTGACAAGGGCGCTCGGACCTCAATCAGAAATCGAAAATACCCGCTGCTTCGGCAAAGAAAAAGTGCTGATACTATGCAGGGACAAAATGCGGATAGAGGACCGCACAGGCCGGAAGCTAAAGCAGAAGCGCCTGGCCTATGATGAGAGTGCAGCGATGAAAGAATCGCTGGAGAGTTTCGCGATGAGCATACTCGAGCCGCAAGAACATAAACTGCAATGCAGCGGTCAGGAACAACTCAAGAACATGGCGGTGATTGAGGCTGCGTATCTTTCATCGAGGACGGGTATGCCGGAGCAGCCGCGGCGGATACTGGCGCTGGAGGAGGTTGAGCCAATGCTGTTCTGGGCCGGGGGAAAATAGTCAATGGCCGTTAGGCGTTAATTGATAGTCGAAGTCATCTACGGTTTTAGTTCGTCGAGGACGAATTTCTGGTAGTCTTCCTTTCCGATTTTCAGGTTCAGATTCTGGTAGCCTCTATTCTTAATGGCCTGCGCGATGTATCCAACACGATTTTCGGGCGAAGGGTGCGTTGACAAAAATTCTATTTGACCGTTCTTGTCCTCGGCTTCGAGCATCTGCATGGTCTGTACCATTGCGTGCGGGTCGTAGCCGGCTTTGACCATATAATCGAGGCCGGACAGGTCTGCCTCTTTTTCCTGTACCCTACTGTAGCTCAAACCTACGATTTGCCTTGCAATACCCGCGACCTGCATCGCGCCGCCTGAGGCCTTTGAGGATGCAACGGAAAGAGCGAGCTCAATTCCAATTTCCCTGCTGATTTGCGCCGAAGAGTGCCGGGCCACGACGTGAGTCGTTTCGTGACCCAAAATGGCGGCGAGCTGTGCCTCGCTCTCGAGTTTCTCGAGCATGCCGCGCGTGATAAAGATATACCCGCCGGGCAAAGCAAATGCATTGACCATTTCATCCTCGAGCGCGGTGTAGTGGTAGTCGAAATATGGCTTGTGGCTTACCGCCGCGACTTTCTGGCCGACGCTGTCAATGTAATTTTGCAAGGTAAGGTTCTGGATTTTTCCGCCCATCTCCTTTTCGATTTCGGGAGCGTAACTTTTACCGAGCTCGATGTCCTGCTCTTCGGAAAAGAGCATAAGCTGGCTCTTGCCTGAGATGGGGTTGGTTGCGCAGCCGACGGCGAGAAGCAGTACGGGCAGGAGCAACAGAAATATGATTTTAGCTTTCATGTCATCTTTCCTCATATAAAAGTTTCCGTTTGAAAAATACATCGGAATCTATTATAAGTTCGCATTTACCTTTGTGAAAAGAAAAATGACCGACCATGGGATTTGCGGTAAGTGCAGCCAGAGGAATAGCTGCAATGAGGTCTATCAGCAGATAGCTGATAACAAGGGCCCTTCTTTGCTCGGCAAGGTAGTAATTGCCTTTGCCGTTCCACTTGTAAGCTTTGTTTTGGCGGTAGCGGTATTTTCCGAGCTAACGGCCAAAATAATGCCGTCCAGGTGGGGTGCAACGACGTTAAGTTTTTTTCTGGCTATTGGAACGACGGTTTTGGTCGTGGCGGTCATCCAAGTTGTAAATAGGCGGTTTGGGAAAAATAGGCAGAATTGACTATGCCGGTGTTGATGGCAAAAGGCAAATATAAGTTCAGTGGAGGTGTGCATCCCCCTGATTACAAAGGGCTTACGGAAGCTCAGGCCATAAAGGCCGGTCCTGCCGTCAAGCAGGTAACGATACCGCTGAGTCAGCATATCGGGGCAGTTTGTCAGCCTTTGGTCAATAAGGGCGATGCCGTCGAGGCCGGTCAAATGGTCGGCAAGAGCGAAGCCTTTGTCTCGGCCCCGGTTCACAGCCCGGTTAAGGGCAAGGTAAAGGAGGTTGGGCTGGCGTCCCATGTGGTATTGGGCAGGTGCCTGTCGGTAATAATAGAGACCGACGAGTCCAGCGGCGCGGCGGTGCCTGCGGACTTTGGGGCGGATTTCGACGACAGCGGCTTTACGGGCGAGCAGATATGTAATGCGGTGGCCCTGGCGGGAATTGTGGGGATGGGCGGAGCTGGATTTCCGACGCGAATAAAGATTGACCCGGCCCCGCCGAAAGAAACTCTAATCATTAACGGCTGTGAATGCGAGCCGTTTATAACGTGTGATTACCGCCTGATACTCGAATGGACAAATAAGATAGTGACTGGAATAAGGCTTGCAAGGAAAGCGGCGGGATGTAAAAGAGTCATCTTTGCAATTGAAGACAATAAGCCCAGGGCGATAGAGGCATTTCGTCTGAACAGGCAAGTCGAGTCGAATGATATTGAGGTTGTCGAACTTAAGACGCGCTATCCACAGGGCGGCGAGAGACAGCTCATAAACTCGGTATTAGGCAAACAGGTTGCGACCGGTGGTATTCCCCCTGCTATCGGCGTGCTGGTGATGAATGTTGCGACTGCGGCGGCGGTGGCTGAGGCGGTCGTTCAAAGACGTCCCCTTACTCATCGTGTGGTGACGGTGACAGGCCAAGCGATTGCCGAGCCTGCAAATCTATATGTGGCGATAGGGACAAGCGCGGGCGAACTGATAGAGTTCTGCGGCGGGCTGACACAGAAGGGCGCCAAGGTAGTGATGGGCGGACCGATGACGGGTGTTGCAATAGCTGACCTCTCGACGCCCATAACCAAGACCACAGGAGCGATTACTGTCCTGACAAAAAGGCAAATCGGTCGCGCCAAGCTCGAGCAGCGGCAGACCCCCTGCATTCGGTGCGGCAGGTGCATAGAGGCCTGTCCAGAAAAGCTCAATCCCACAAAGATAGCACACGCTGTTATGCATAATATGATGGACGTGGCCAAAGACTACTATATCAGCGCGTGTATAGAGTGCGGCTGCTGTAGTTATGTATGCCCTGCTAATATCGAGCTGACCGGATATATCAAAACGGGCAAGGTTCTGCTGGCGCGACAACAGAAAAAGATACCGCAGTAAGGCAGCAGGCAGCAAATTGAAGGAAGAATTGGATGCTGAGTGATATCAGGGTAACGCCGTCGCCTCATATAAGTCAGGCCCTTTCGACCCGGCGGGTGATGGGCGACGTTATCATCGGCCTTATGTTTCCACTGGCTGCGGCTGCTTATTACTTTCGCTGGTATGCCCTGACGCTGACCGGAACGTGCGTGATTTCATGTATGATAACGGAGTATCTGTGCAATCTGCTGCGAAGAAAACCAAAGCCCGCTGATTCTCTCGGCGATTTGAGTGCGGCGGTGACGGGGATGATACTGGCTTTTTCGGTTCCGCCTGCGTTCCCGTTATGGGCTGCTGTAATCGGCAGTGCATTTGCGATAGCAATCGGCAAGATGGTATTCGGCGGATTAGGCTCGAACATCTTCAATCCCGCGATGGCCGGACGGGCGTTTCTTACCGCATCGTTCGGATTATTGATGACTACATGGACGATACCGGCGACGATAGACATCAAGATGTCTGTAATTGGCTCGGCGGAGGCGACTGATTCAGTGACAATGGCAGAAGCAGGTGTCGTAGCCAGGACACAGGCGACGCCGCTGGCACACAGTAAAGAGGCAATAAAATCAAAAAGCGGAGCAAAAGTCCTTGATGAACAAATCAAGGCCGCGTTTCTCGGTGAAGTTGGCGGTTGTCTGGGGGAAACCAGTGCCTTGGCGCTTTTGCTCGGCGGTGCTTATTTGCTAATCAGAAAAACCATTACGATTCATATTCCGGCGGCGGTGCTTCTTGGCGCTTTTGTGTTTGCGTCGATTGCATGGCTGATAAATCCGGACGCCTATATGTCGCCGGTGATGCACTTAGTCAGCGGCGGATTGTTTATATGCGCCTTTTTCATTGCGACTGACCCCGTGACGGCGCCGCTTACCAAAAAAGGCATGTGGCTCTTCGGTATCGGGGTAGGGACATTGACAATGCTGATAAGAATAATAGGTGAGTATCCCGGCGGTGTTATGTATTCGGTCCTTTTGATGAACGCATTGACTCCTCTTATCGACAGACTCTGTAAACTCAGGCCGGCCGGAGGAATACCCGATGCGTAGTCTGAAACACTTTGTAGAGCAAAGCTGGCTTCTAATAACGGCGGCGTTCTGCTGCGGGCTGCTGCTTGCATTGACCAATGCGGCACTGAAGCCGAGGATTCAAAGAAATGAAATCGGCGAGCTTTATGATAAGATGAAGACTCTTATGCCGCAAGCAAAACAATTCAAGGTAGTCATCCCACAGGCTGAAATCGCGGCCAACAAAACCGACGTGTATGAAGCGACAGATGATAAGCAGCAGGCTGTCGGCTTTGCATTTGTCGGGACAGGGTCCGGCTTTGCAGATAAAATTAAGCTGGTCATCGCGGTTGATAAGGACTGCGGCAAGCTGCTGGGCTTCGAGGTCCTGTTCAGTAACGAGACGCCGGGATTCGGCAGCAGGATTACGGAAGATTGGTTCCGCGGGCAGTTTGTCGGGGCCCCTGCCGGTAAGCTTGAACTGGCCAAAGGCGGGGATGCCGAGAAAATCGATGAGCAGATTGTCGCGCTGACTGGAGCTACGGTCAGCAGCGAGGCGGTGGTGCGGATATTCAACAGTCATATTGGTGAATTAAAAAAACAGTTGCAGGAAAAGGGGTTAATAAAGTAATGGCCGGTGACGTGAAAGAGGTAAATCTCGGGCGGACGTTCACGGCTGGTATTTGGGACCAGAACCCGGTGTTTCGCCTGCTGCTGGGGATGTGCCCGACGCTTGCGGTGACGGCTGCGGTCAAGCCGGCGTTGACGATGGGCCTGTGCGTAACGTTCGTGCTCCTCTGCAGCAATATCGTGGTTAGTCTGATGCGAAATCTGCTAAAGCCGCATCTCAGGATTCTGATGTTCACCCTGACAATAGCTACGTTCGTGACGATTGCGGATATGTTCGTCAGGGCATACGCGCCGGATATGAGCAAGGCGTTGGGGCCTTATGTCCCGCTGATTATCGTCAATTGTATTATCATCGGCCGGGCTGAGGCGTGTGCGAGCAAGAATAATCTGTTTGTGAGCATTATGGACGGTCTTGGGATGAGCGTCGGGTTTACTTTTGCGCTGTGTATCTTGGCAAGCGTCAGAGAACTGTTAGGTGCAGGTACCGTATTCGAATACCCGGTACTTATGGCGGCAGGTGAGGGAGGATGGTTTGTACCGTGGGCGGCGATGAGTATGCCGGCCGGTGCGTTTATTACCTTGGGACTGTTGCTCGGTTTGATTAATGTGATTACAAAACGAAAAAAATAAGGTTGATTACGGATGGATTACGTACAGACTCTGATAATGGCGTTCATCTCGGTAGTGCTGGTCAATAACCTCGTGCTGACGAAGTTCCTTGGTATATGTCCGTACCTCGGCGTCTCTGGCAGGCTGGACATGGCGTTCGGGATGGGTATGGCGGTGACGTTCGTGGTAACGCTGAGCGGGACGCTGACCTGGCTGATAGACCACCTGATACTGATGAATCCGGCCCTGGCGGCGTACGGCTTAGAGGTGACGCGGTACGTATGCTTCATATTAGTAATCGCCGGCGCGGTGCAGTTGGTGGAGATGTACCTGAGAAAATTTTTTCCCGTGCTGTATGAGAGCTTCGGCATTTTCCTGCCCTTGATTACGACCAACTGCGCGATACTCGGATTGTGCCTGTTTCTGAACCTCTGGGAAATTAACAGCTTTGTCACGGCGGTTGTTATGAGCTTCGGAGCGGGAGTCGGATTTACCGTGGCGATTTGCATTATGGCCGGGATTAGGGAAAACCTCAAAATGGTCGATGTGCCGAATTGCCTCAAAGGTGCGCCGATTACACTGATAACGGCGGGTCTGCTGGCGCTTGCGTTTATGGGTTTTGCGGGAATGATTAAATAACCGTCTCTCGTCGCTCGTGTCTCGTCACCCGAAAAACGAGACACGAGGGCCGGGTCACGAGTCACAAAATTGAACACTATGATTTGTAGATAGAAACTGAAGATATGATTATAGCAAGTATCAGAGAATTATGGTCTGTAGCCTGGCCTGCCGGCGTGATTGTGCTGGGCCTTGGCCT
>CAYSTP010000042.1:0-2019 GCA_964434085.1 uncultured Pirellulales bacterium | reverse complement strand
GAGAATTATGGTCTGTAGCCTGGCCTGCCGGCGTGATTGTGCTGGGCCTTGGCCTGGTCTTTGCGGTGGTGCTTTTGATAGCCAGCGAGAAACTCAAGGTCAAGATGGACCCGAAAATCGAGCAGGTACACAAGGCCCTTCCGAACATAGACTGCGGGGCGTGCGGCTACGCCGGCTGTGCCTCGTATGCCAAGGCGGTGGTGGAGAACCCTGCCGAGCTTATCGGCCGATGCTCGCCGGGCGGCTCTGCCACTGCGGAGAAAATAGGCTTAATCTTGAACTTGCAGATAAGCGCAGAAGGCCCGCCGAAACGCCCGATTGTTCATTGTCGCGCGCATACTTCGGATAAGACGTACTACGCAATATATCAGGGTATAGAAACCTGCACGGCGGCCAATGCGCTTGCGAATGTACAGGCGTGCAAGTTCGGCTGCCTTGAGTACGGCGATTGTGTTGCTGCGTGCAAGTTCGATGCGCTGCACATAGTTGACGGCCTGGCAACGGTCGATTACGAAAAGTGCACCGGCTGCGGCGCATGTTCGAGGGCCTGTCCCCGCAATCTGATACTTATGGTGCCGTTTAAGCATGACAATATGATAACGGTGGCGTGCAGCAGCAGGGAAAACGGCAAGACCGTCCGCTCGATGTGTCAGGTCGGATGTATCGCGTGCGGACTCTGCGCCAAACAGAGTGACGTCTTCATCGTAACAGACAATCTGGCAAAGGTCGATTACGAAAAGTATGAGCCGGATGAAAAAACACTGGTTGCTTATAACAAGTGCCCTACCTGTGTGATTGTATATCGCGGCAAGAACGCACCGGAACCAGGAGAACCGGCAAAGAAAAAAGCCGCAGCGATAATTTAGTATTATTTGCCGGTATAGATTTGCACCTTCGTGTGAGATTTTGTGATATAGCTTTCGGCGCCCGCAGTGGCGGTAATCTGGTAATCGGGGGCGGGAGAAATAATAATCGCCTCGGTGTTATCCAGTGAATCTATCAGCTTTAGTCCGTCTTCAGGACCGAGCACGCTGACGGCGGTGGCAAGAGCATCGGCATCAACGCCCTTTGGGGTTATGACAGAGACGCTGGAAAGTGGGGTTGCGGATTGGCCCGTGTACGTATCAATTATGTGGCTATGTTTTGCGGCGCCGATTAGAACAAAGCGCCGATAATCGCCGCTGGTGGCGACGGCGCCATCGTGAAGTTTCAGGACAAGCAGGTTTTGCTCTTTGGACAGGTCCGGGTCCTGTAGCCCAATCAGCCAGTTCCTTTTGCCGTTTGCCGGCGTCCCGAAGCAGCGGATGTCACCGCCGACATCAACCATTCCGCCTGCGGCGCCGGATTCTCTCAATGCCGCGATTGCCTGGTCAATGGCGTAGCCCTTCGCGATACCACCGAGGTCAAGCTTCATCCCTTCTGCGCCGAGACGCACCGTCTTGTCATCGGGATTGAGATATATCTTGTCAAATCCGATCTTGGTAAGGGTCTTTTCGAGCTGGTTGGGTTCCGGCGCACGGTTTGAATCAGCAGCGCTTTGCCAGAGCTCTATTAGAGGACCGACGGTGATATCGAAAGCGCCGTCGGTTAATCTTCCGTAATCGACGGCGGCCCGGAGGATTTCAAACGTCGGGTCACTGACCTTCACAGGTTCGAGGAAAGCAAGACGGTTGACCTTCGATATTTCGGAATCTTCGAGGTGGGTGCTGGCGAGTCTCTCGATTTGTCGCAGACGGGCGAAAGCGCTGTCGATGCCCTTCTGGGCGATGTCCCTGTGCCCGGCGACGGCAACGATGCGGGCAAAAGTGCCCATCAGTATCTGTTGGCCGCTGTCAACCTCAACGGGCCCTTTGGGCAAAAAGTAAAAGAGCGCCAGAATAACAACAACTAAAATAGCTGTTCGAACAAAACGCCTGGTTTCCATAAGAAACCTCTGCCCGGAAATACGGCTTTACGGCTCTGTTTAATAATCTCGGCATTTCTGTATAATATGCACGTGAGAAATAAGCAACCGAAAAT